>NZ_JCAIJG010000142.1:0-2378 GCF_059735615.1 Desulfosporosinus sp. Tol-M2 | reverse complement strand
AAAGACCATGGCTACCATTTGTGCCGGATTTACATTTTAGCATTTCTCACTCGCGTTGTCAATAACTAATTATCTCTGTCTGAATTGAATAGTTTGAAGGTATAACCCCTCACTTGTTCCCTGCTGTGCGTCTTTGTGACGCTCGACTATAATACCATTATCAAAGTTTGTTGTCAACTGTTTTTTTAATTTTTTTCTTTTTTTATTTTTTATTTCTATCTCAATCTCAATAAAAATATATCTGAAATATCAGCGCACTCAGTATTTCTACGGCTTTTTCGGTAATTTTTCAAATACGTTTCTCTTCATTATCTAGCTCTAGCAAGAAAATTAACGGAATTGAACCAAAGCTCAATCTATCAGCTGATTATTGTTAATGTGATTTTTTAGGGACTGTGTTTTCACACAGCCCCTTTAGATTGATTCCACTAGCTTTCTTGCTTAATCGGGACAACAATTTCCGTTTCATACTTGTTCGGATTACCCTTGAAAATCATGCCTGGCCCCTTATGATAAATCTCCCTGGAAGGCAAGAGGCACTCCAAGTTATGTTCCCTGGCGTAATCCAGGAGAGCTTTGTAAGCAAAATTTAGCGTCTCATAACTGCCAATATGGGTAGTACAGATGGCCTTGATCTTCGGCAGTTGTTTAGAGGTAACGTTCGTTCCAGTCACCACTCCTTTCGTAGGAATACAGACTTCAATATCGGCAGCTTCTTTGTATTCGCTATCGTAATAACAGCAAAACGGAGCGCCGCAGGCTTTTCCTTTGGCTTCTTTGTAAATGGTACCGATGTATTTTCCCACATCACTGTACCTTCCCTTAAACCGGAGCACTGCGACGGTTAGGGCTTCATATTCCTTTAACTCAATGTTGTAATTCATACTACCTACCCCTTTCTCTTTAGGCTGAAGGTAAAGGTCAATTTTTTGAATCAGTTCTTTTCCTGTTTTTATCTGTCCGGCTATCATCTCTTGCTTTTCAGCTAAATAGTATGACAAATCTTTCGGGTTGTCACAATTGGCCAGGATTTCTTTCATTTCCGCAATAGAAAAATCCAAATCACGTAGTAGAATTACTAATCTTGCCCTTTGAAAATCAATGTCATCATAATAACGGTAGTTGTTTTCGGCACGACAGGACGGCTTGAGGATACCCTCTTCGTCGTAATACCTCAGGGTCTTCACTGTTAAGCTGGTAATCCTGGAAAATTGGCTGATTTTATACATGACCTCACCTCCCCATAAGCAGTATAAACCCTCCCCCGCACAGGAAAGTCAATAGGAATTTTCATAATCTGGTTAGAAGCCGGGTCATGTTTCACCATTACTCTTATATCTTTTCAATGCGAATTTATCCTTCGTTTGAGGAAATAAAAATTCTAATTTATTTCGACCTAAATCGATATTAGCCATTGCTTAAGTTAACAAGCGTTTTTTGATTCTGACTAAAGGAATCAGGATTGTCAAAGCGCTAAAAACCGTCAGCCAAGCTAAATCTTCGACTATTGACCAGCTTACCTGACTGGTCAGATACTCTGTGTTAAAGACCTTGCGGAAAATCCCCGCCCGTTCAGTGCTGCATTTTTGATGAATAAACAGGCTTTTTATGTGGCGAATTGAGTCTATTGCTCGTGAATGGCATACAAGAGATGTATTAGTCATTATTGATAACAACGCTAGGAAGACAGATAAACATCTCGCTTTTGCATTTAATAATTACATATATCGTTCTATTGGTGGAGACAACTTAACCCGTATTTTACCAGTCCCCTTGTTCGCTGATTCGGAAACAACAGCAGGACTACAATTAGCTGATATTTCTGCTGGAATAATGCGAAATTATTACTTAAATTCGCTCAATATGGAAGAAACTAAATCCTCATCCTTATATCACGAAAAGTTAAGAGAAATTATAACATACTCAAGGATCGTTCAATAGACAGGCATATTGCAAACTTTAGTGTTAATGGAATATTTTATCAGATTGCTGAATACATCGTTTAGTGTTGACATTTTAAATATTTATGGATTATTATGACTAGCTAAGAGAAACATTCTTGTTTCTTTAAAGCACCTACTCAGTGCTCTTAGCTATCTGAATAATAAGCGGGCTTACAGATTTTTTGTAAGCCCGCTATTATTTTCTGCTTTTGCGGACATTTCCAAAACTAAGATCACTGAACTAACTTAATTGTACTGCCGGCAATATCTTTCTGGATGAGAATCTTTTTATCGATCCGCTCTTTCAACTCACTGACGTGGGAGATAATCCCGACAAGCCTGTTACCGACCGTTAAGCCGTGCAGCGTGACAATGGCTTGTTCCAGTGATTCGGCATCCAAAGCGCCAAAACCTTCATCGATAAACATCGTATCA
>NZ_JCAIJG010000173.1:0-1287 GCF_059735615.1 Desulfosporosinus sp. Tol-M2 | reverse complement strand
TGTACCCGTCGGCTGAGATTTCACCAAGTTCTCTTTAATATTATCCGGCAATGCATCGTACAATGGTGTCTGGATCAAGCCCGGAGCTATACAGTTAACTGTGATCTGGGACTTCGCTAATTCCAAAGCCATTGATCTGCTGAAACTCACCAGTCCGCCTTTCGAGGCAGAATAATTAGCTTGCGTTGGCCAGCCAAGATAAGCCCTGGAGGCAATATTCACGATACGTCCAAATTTCTGTTCCTTCATGAAAGGAACTACCGCCTGGGTCAACAGGAACGGTCCTTTTAAATTAACATTTAGCACAATGTCCCAATCTTCTTCCGTGAGCTTCAGCAAGCCCTTGTCCCGAGATATGCCTGCGTTATTAACCAGAATGTCGATCCTGCCAAAGCGTTCCACAATTTGTTTCGCCATGGCTTGGGCCTGATCTTTCTTCGAAATATCAGCTACCACTCCCATGACTTCCCCGCCGACAGCTTTGATTTTTTCCACCACTTGGTCAACTTTTTCCGGAACAACATCATTAACGACCACTTTAGCGCCGTTCTGAGCCAACATCATTGCTGTTGCCTCACCCAGTCCGCTCCCAGATCCGGTTACCAGTGCAACCCTGTTCTGTACGCCCATTTTATCCGGCTCCTTTCACCTTGCTTCACTTCTCTAAAATATGCCAAGAAGACGACTACTGAGCTTTGATCGTAATAATTCCTGCCCCTATTTGTCGTCCTCTCAGCTTACTCCAACTCTCGATTAAACTTACTTACTTAAGATATGAACCGTACACACAGCGTTATCCAAACCGTAGATTCCACCGCCGGTGACATGGGTCATTGCTGTTTTAGCATTCGGCACCTGCATAGCTCCGGCTTGTCCGCGTAATTGCCAAGTCATTTCGGCGATCTGCGCCGCTCCGCTGCATCCCGTCGGGTGTCCACACGACATTAAGCCGCCGCGCGGACTAAATACGACTTTACCGCCGTAATCGTTTTGCCCGCTGCGGATAAACTCAACAGCTTCGCCATGCCCACAGAAACCCATGGCTTCCGTATATAAATGCTCATTAATCGCGAAAGCGTCATGGCACTCGACCATATCGATATCCTCCGGACCAATGCCGGCTCTCTCATAAGCTTCTTTAGAGCCCCGGACTGTGATCTCCATCGAAGTCATATCTCTGAATCCATTGGTGAAAATCCCCGAAGTTACTTCACTTACCAATATCTTGATCAGTGGTTTGCCCAACTGCATAGCTTTCTCTTTCGTGGTAAAGATCACAGCCGCCCC
>NZ_JCAIJG010000128.1:0-11250 GCF_059735615.1 Desulfosporosinus sp. Tol-M2 | reverse complement strand
CCGGTTCAGTAAACTGAATTGCACCGTCTTCCTTTCCATTAACCCCAAATTGGCGTTCGTATTTGAGCGGGTTAAGCACTACCGTTTTTGACTTAGCTAGGGGTGCGGATCTGACATTTCCGATGGCTACGGTTATTTGTACGGGGTCTGTGAAGTATCTGACAGCTCCGGCGGGCACAACTATCCGGACGCCGTCCTTGGTTGTCAGGGTTGTGGACGCAACTGCTTTCGGCATGATGGCTGGGGCATCGGACGGCAACTGGGCTGCCTGCTTTTGCTCAGTTGTCACTTCCGCCAGTCTATCTAACGCGGTTTGATTATCCGCAGGGTTTACAAGCGGCGTTCCACCGGGAATCTGATAATTAAACGTGACTATCTCGCTGTCCGCCTTACCGGGGCCAATGGTTATTGCCTTGATAACAGTGTTTTTCTCAATGGGTCCAATCGGTTTATTATAACTGCCCAAGTCCTCCGCTCGTGCCGACCACCAGCGATGGGCAATCCAATTATAGATCGTACTATCTACAGTCGGTGTGCTGCCATCCGTGGTGTAATAAACTTTATCGTCGTCCATGTTGACATTGGAGAGTGCGACCATGGTACCTACGGGCACTTCGCCACTGGCTGGATTTGCCTGCGGACTATCCCATTTGGCCGGAGCAGCGGTGGATACTTCAATTGTCGCTAAATATTTAACAAATCCATTATTTATCTGCTCGGTAACTGCCCGCTGCCCATAGACCAGCACCGGGGCGTCTACGGCGTTCATATAAGCAGGATTATTACTGCCTTCGACTCTTACCAAGGCGACGATCGGCTCAACCTCTTCCGCTCCCTCGGATGAACCGCGAATATTCCCATCACCGTCGGCAGTAATATTCTCCTTGAAATGCGGAAAATAATAACGCTTGTCTTTTAGTAACTCCTTGACTGTAAGCGTCAGATAGTAGCCATCTTTAGACGTAAATTTAAGCAGTTGGGCATCATCTTTTATTCCCGCCTGAGCGAGCAGGTCCCGTAATTTGATCCCTTTAGCCACCTCCAACTTCTTGGTCGGCCAGGTATTAATCACACTGTAGGTATGCTGGTATTGTGGTAGACCTTCAAGCTGGGCCTGGGTAAAAGTCGCAGGATTCGTTACCCCATCCCCCGTTATGGTTAATACGACGGGTTCTCCTGTTGTTTCTCCCGTTATGATTACGTCATTTGGGGCAGCTGATACTACGGATGGCTTAAGACAGGCTAAGCAAAGCAATAAACCTAATACCAGAAATGAGGAAACTAATGGACTCATTTTTTTCTCTCTAACCATCACAAGAATTCCTCCAAACACATACAGTTCTACTCTGAAAATAACCTAATTATTATCATTTGATGGCACCGCACCTGCGGCATGGGAGTCTAGTCTACTCTAACAATATAAAATTTTTCATGCTTTGACGGCGCCGATAGCAGCATGGAAGACTCTTTACTTTACTTTACTTTACCGACCGGATGCGCATTAAATTGGCAACCGGCTTGAGTCCTGTTCCATCCTGCCAAACGACCGAAATCGTTCCGTCATTCTTATTTACCAGGATTCCCTTGGTTAAATCCTTGCCGTCGACTTTAACACTATCTCCACTGACATCAATTACTTCAAACTGCTTACTCCCAATATTTTCCACCCGTACTTCTTCCAACATTTTCTCCAGTGATGTTCCCTTAACCCCAGTTATCTCTTCCTGGTCAATTAACTTGGCCATTTCTTCCGGGAAAACGACAGCATCGGCGTTAGTAGAAAACCAGGCAATGTATTTAACATTCATACCCAGTTTATAATTGGGAGATATGTTCATCGGAGCATCTTTACCGGCAACTTTAAGATAATAGCCTTTGCTGACCATATTAAGCGCTTCATTTTTCAGGAAACCGTCCGCTGACTTCATGGTAAAGAAAGCTTTGTTGCTGACGTTGTCGAAGCGGGCAAATATTTGGGCCAGCTCAATGGCATCATCTTTGCTGCCAAAATATTCATAAGGGTATGGTGCAATCCCTTGGGCTAAATTTTTAAATATCCACACTGAGGTAATATCCTTCTTCGGTATTTCTTTATACAGGATTATTTTGTTGACCATCCGTACCCAATAAGGACCGAATTCTCCCTTGATACAAAGCCTGGCTGGACTTAGATCTTCGGGTAAGGCCGACTGTCCATCGACAGCTATGGCCAAAATCAACTCTCTGTTCGCCATAATTTCCGGAGTGACCAGACAATAATAGTTATCCCGACCGACAAAGCCGAGACCTTTATAATCCTGAATATTTATTCCCATCGAGGCCAAGACATCTTTTACCGTCGGCCCGGCCGCTTTAAATTTTTCTTCAAAGCCGGTTGACCGCGTTAAACTGGCCTCATCCAGTTCTTTCTGGGGGAGTTTACGCAGTTCGGCTACGGTTATCTCTTTTGTCTCTCCTGTCTCGCTCTCAATTGCTATTTTTGTGTTTTCATATGCCGGATCACCGCTGCTCTTAATGCTGCTTGCCTGTTTTGGCGCACACCCTGTAAAAAGTAAACAAATTAAGCAAAAACTCAAAAGTAAAAAGCCTATGAATTTTTTGGGGGGAAACATAAACTTCCTCCTCACTTGATTTGATAATTATAGATGGCAGTTTCACTATCATATTTGCCAAAACCCTTGGCTAAAACTTTAAGCGTGGTATCCTTTTCAAGTAAAATAGGCTTATTTAGTTCCGGCTGGAAAGTACTGGGGTTATACAACATACTCTTTTCCGTGGGTGTAGACCCGTCTAAAGTATAATAAATCCTAACATTGTCCATATATTTATGCTGCAGCTTAACGGTTTCACCTTTGGCTATTTTTCCGGCAAGAGGAAAAGCTGTTGCTGCTTCCCATTTACCGGGATCTTCGGTAGTAATGGTAATCTCCTTAATATCTTTGACAAAGGCATAGTTTGTTTGTTCTTCCAGATAAGCCTGCGGCATGATCAGGGTCAGTTCTTCCGGCGTTATTTTATTGATAGTATTGCAATTCTCCCGATATTCGTAAGCAATAATTGGTTTAACTTGTTCGGCGCCCGCCGGATCATCCTTTAGAATGCCTGGAAAATAAAAGCGAGGGGTTTCCAGAAGTTGTTCCCTGGTAAATGAACACTGATAGTTGCCCGCTCCCTTGAAAGTAAAACATTTGGCTTCCTTTTTTAAGCCCGCTGCTTTAAAGATTTCTTCCAGCTTGATTCCCCGAGCGGCATAAATTTTGGGAGTTGGCCAACTATTGATTGTGGAATATAGATGTTCGTACTTCGCCTCAGGTAATTGAAGCATTTCCTGCAGCGTTAGGGTTATATTCTCCGTCAGGCCGTCTCCGCTAAGTAAAACTTTTTTTTCTGGTTCTTGTACCCCGCCCGTTTGAACCGCAGTCTGCTTTACCGTTCCACAGCCGAAAACAAACATAGCAACAAATACAATCAGAAAAAAACTGAGAATGTTTTTAGTTATCTTATTAATAATCATATACCCTCCCTTACGCCTATCCAGTACAAAAGTGAATGAAATATGAATAGGATTCTCTAACTCAGTCCGCGAACTTTGTTGATTATCTTCACCAGATCCAGGACATTGATTGTTCCATTATTATCCATGTCTGCAGCATTCATTTGGGCGGTAGTAGGTGTGGCCGTATGTTTAATAAAGTTGATTGCTTTTACCACATCCAAAATGTTCACTAATCCGTTATTATCAATGTCTCCTTTGTTAACAACCTGGTAATTATAAGTAACTATCTCGCTGTCCGTTTTGCCGAAGCCAATGGTTTTCGCTTTGATAGTCAGGGACTGATTAACAACAATCGGGTGGTTTACGGTAGCCAAATCAGCCGCTCGGGAACTCCACCAACGACTGGCAATCCAGTTGTAGATAGGACTCTCATAAGTAGGGTCGCTGCCGTCAGTGGTATAATAGATCTTATCGGCATCATTAGACTCATTAGTGAGCGCTACCCCTGTTCCCGCTGCAATGGTTCCACTGGGTACCGATGCGATTGGAGCAGCCCATTGTGCCGGAGTATCGGTGGTCACTTCAATATTTGTTACGTATTTAACAAACATTTGATTAGTCTGTTCGGTCACCCACCGTTGCCCCAGCAACAAAAGTAACGCTTCGGCAGTATTCATATTGGCAAAATTATCACTATTCGCACTTTGCAAGGCCAGCATAGGAGCTATCTGTACTGCATCAGCCGGTGAACCTGCAATTTCGCCCTTATATTCATCATTCGCTTTCAGCCCGGGATAGTAATAGCGGGGATCATTCAACAGTTCTTGCACGGTAAACGACATCTTATAACCATCAGTTGAAGTAACTTTGATCATCTTGGCCTCGGGCTTAATTCCGCCGGCTGCGGTTAAAAGATCCGCCAAGAGAACACCCTTACCCACATACCACTTTTTAGTAGGCCAAGTGTTAATCGAACTATAGCGGGCCTGCACTTGGGCCATGCCCTCCAGTTGGGCCAGGGTAAAAGTCGTCGGGGTCGTCGATACCAAACCATTACCGGTTATTGTCACCGAATCAGATGCAGCGCTGGCTGTTCCGGGCATTATCACCCCACCAAATCCCATGATCAGGCTCAGGATAAAACTAATCAAAATCAATTTTCCAAACCCGTTTTTCTCAACCATAATTATCAAGCTCCTCCCTTTATTAACTTCAGAACTCTGGACATAGCTTCGCTGAGTAAAAAATTTATCACTAACAATTATTGCAACAACTCCTGATAGCCCTAATTTTGAGAGTATTGATTCATTGTGACATAAAAATCTAGTTTTTAACTTATGTCCAGAGTTCTGACCTTACGAAACCGCCGAATGCTTTAGTTTTGTAACAGTATTTATAGACATACCCCTTATCACAAATCCATGGAGCTCCATCTTAAGCTCTAAAATGGTACTATATGCAAAAAAACTGCCCAATACTTGGCAGCCGAACGTCACAACACCCTTCTTCACCAATATTTTATCCATGTTGTTCTGTCTAATGTTCTTTTCTCGTTCTTTTCTCGTTCTTTTCACGTATCGTTCGTTTAAAAATAGTAACTTTCTTAAGTAATAGTCTCCTTTCTAGAACAAGTTAAGAATAACAAACTTTTACTAAATACTACTAATAACTACTATATGCTACTAAACGGACAATTAATTATATGATGTTTTGTAGTCAATTTCAATAGATTTTATAAATAACCTTTTATCCAGGAGTTGGGCAAAACTTCTGGTAAAGTGTTCGGAAAATCTTGCCCAACTGTCCTTCATCGTACATTTTTTAATTTTTTAACTTCTATAAATATAGTCTTATTGTAAAATCACAGGGTTGTTGTCTACAGCATTAGTTAAATCATCAACAATATAAACCTTGACCACATCGCCCTGCTGGACATTGAACCCTGCTTGGGCAGAATTGACCAGGTCAAAATCAGCTTTGGTCACGTTGATACTCAATTGGACGCCATTTCTTAGGTGTGTAAAGACTACTGCTTCCAGACCGCTATGAGAGATCACCGGCGTAATGTTGACCGCAAAGTACTTAAACCCTGATATACCGGCGTTAACAGTCATCTTATTGATGCCATCATCTGTTATCCCGAGTGCATAGGCCGGATCGGCCACAGGAGAAACCGTGTAAACCGGAGTTGAGGCTGGTATCTGCTCAAAAAGCGCTGTCACAGTTACGTTAGCCGCAGGCATAGTGAAGCTGGTACCAGTGATGACATGATCCGTTCCGTCATTGTACTTCAGCGAACCTGCCTGCAGCTGCCTGCCTGTATCTGGAGTTACAGTGAGCTCAATGGTTGTATCAGCAGTTGCCGTTGTTGGACTTGCTGTAATACTTCCACCTGAGAGAGTTCCGATGCCAACGGTGTAATTAGGTTTATTATCGTCCGGTGCTACTATCACATTTACTGTCGCCGTAACACTGTTGGGATTGGTCACGCCTGTCGGCAAGTTAGCCAACGTACCACTAAATGTGTATGTCCCTGCTGTAATGGCATTGTACGCGGGAGTACCGCCGTCCCAGGTCACATCAATAGCTTGTATTGAATTATCACTGAGAATCGCTTGCACCGTACTTGGCAACCCGGCATTGGCCAACTCAGTACCGTTTGCAACGTTAATGGCGCTGAGCGTTGTCACACCGGTCACTGTTTTTATGGTTAACACTTCGAAAGTCCTGCTATATTTTGTCGCGTAAGCTTGTGCTGTTGACCCTGCGAAACCGATAATCGTTGTTGCGGCTGGAATTGTATATTCTGTATCAAATATTGTTGTCGTAGCCGAGATAAAGGTAATGGTGGACAAGTTTGAGCCCGAGGTAATACCCCCTTGAAAAGCATTTTGACCAACACTTGTAACACTTTGCGGGATGCTGATACTAGTTAATCCGCAACCCATAAAAGCTCCAAGGCCGATAGTTAAGAGTCCTTCCGGAAGATTTATACTAGTTAAGGCATTGTCTTCATAAAAAGCACTATCGCCGATACTGGTGACTCCTTGCGGAATGATGATACTTTCTAGGCTCATGCAACCTCTTATAGCACTGTTGCCGATACTTGTAAGGGTTGAAGGTAGGCTGATACCGGATAACTTTTTACAACCCATAAAAGTTTTAGTGATATCAGTTGTTCCTTCCGGGATAGTGATATGACCTTCTAACACATAGCAGTTGTAAAATGCACCTTCACCAATGCTTGTTATATTTTGCGGAATGTTCATACTTACTAGGTATTTGCAACCTTTAAATGCATAGGCGCCAATACTTGTAAGGGTTGACGGTAGGCTGATACTTGTTATGCCTGTGCAACTGTAAAATGCATTGTCGCCGATACTTGTTACAGGAACTCCATCTAAGCTGCTTGGTATTACAATATCTCCGCCAGCCCCTGTGTACCCCGTAATTTGGGCTTGGCCATTTGTGACAGTATAAGTATAATCAGTGGCCCCGGTTGCTTCTACTATCTGCACGGTGTAGGTCGCCGTCTTTCCGTCCACGTTGATAGTCAGAACCTGGTCTGTTGCTATTACTGTGCTGTTGAAACCCGTAACATTGGCTTCTGTGACTGTTACCTCTTGCGTACTGTTATCGCTGTAGGTTCCGGTGACAACCAGGCCGCTTAGGTCCAGTGGATCTCCCGCTGCGTAAGTCAGCTTAGTTGCCGGGGTTGTAATTACGATGCCAGTTAGAACTACTCCGGCTCCGGGCGCCACTACTACATCCACGTTCGCCGTTACATTGGCGGGATTGGTCACGCTTGTCGGCAAGTTAGCCAGCGTACCACTAAATGTGTATGTCCCTGCTGTAATGGCACTGTACGCGGGAGTACCGCCATCCCAGATCACATCGATAGCTTGTGTTGAAGTATCACTGAGGATCGCTTGAACCGTACTTGGCAATCCGGCATTTGCCAACTCTGTACCGTTTGCAACGGTAATGGCACTGAGCGTTGTCACGCCGATAACTGTTTTTTCTTGCCCTGGTATACTAAATTGCCCGTTGTTTACTGTTTTTGCTGTTATCTCATTTCCTTGGGCATCAGATAGTACTACTCCATTCAGCCCTAATACGCAAGCTGCTCCGGGGCTTGCTGCATTTGCTACCGTAAACCGCATGGTTGCTATGGTGCTGTCCGTTCCGCCGGGAAACGGAGTATTAGTCATATTATAGAGATTTACAGCTTCGTTATTCCCTGATATAAAATCAAAGATAGTAAAGCCCGCTGCCCCGCTTCCTAAGCTTGTTTGATTATATGTTAACAAACTGTGATCATAGCTTAGTTCAAATCCCAAAGCAACTACTTCTCCCGAACTTGTCAAGTTGATGGGAACATTGATCACCGCTCCGGGCGCAGCTGTGACAGTCCCTGCTGTCAGTGCCAGAGCTGATATCTGTTCAAAAACCGCTGTCACAGTTACGTTAGCCGCAGGCATAGTGAAGCTGGTCCCAGTGATAGTATGATCCGTTCCGTCATTGTACTTCAACGAACCTGCCTGCAGGCGCCTGCCTGTATCTGGAGTTATAGTGAGCTCAATAGTTGTATCAGCCGTTGCCGTTGTTGGACTTGCGGTAATACTTCCGCCTGAGAGGGTTCCGATGCCAACCGTGTAATTAGGTTTATTATCATCCGGGGCCACTATCACATTTACTGTCGCCGTAACGCTGTTGGGATTGGTCACGCCTGTCGGCAAGTTGGCCAGCGTACCTCTAAATGTGTATGTCCCCGCTGTATTGGCATTGTACGCGGGACTACCGCCGTCCCAGGTCACATCGATAGCTTGTGTTGAAGCATCACTGAAGGTCGCTTGTACTGTACTTGGCAATCCGGCATTGACCAGCGTTGTACCGTTTGCAACATTAATGGCGCTGAGCGTTGTCACGCCGGTCACTGTCTTTATGGTTAACACTTCGAATGTTCTTCCATATTTTGTTGCGTAATCTTTTGCGGTAGATGGGTTGTATCCTATAATCTTTGCAGTGGCTGGAATTGTGTTTTCATCATCATATATTATTGTTGTTGCCGAGTTAAATGTGACCGAAGTTACTGCGCTTTGGGAATTACTAAAAGCAAAATAGCCGATACTTGTTACGCTTTGCGGTATGCTGAGACTACCAGTTAACTTAGTAAGGCTAAAAGCACTGTCGCCGATACTTGTTACCCCTTCCGGTATGCTGATACTAGTTATATTGGTCATGGAAAAAGCATAATCGCCGATACTTGTTACTCCTTCTGGGATGGTGACACTTGTTAATGGGGTGTTATAGCAAAAAGCATAATCGCCGATACTTGTTACTCCTTGTGGGATGTCGACACTTGTTAAGCCTCCTGAACCCCATATCAAACAAGTCCCCGCTTTATTTAAAAGCAGGTTGTTTATACTTTTGTATTCTGCATTAGCATGATCTACCGTAAGAGTAGTTACGTTAGTGCACAGTTGAAAAGTATCGCCAGCGATGCTTGTTACACTTGCTGGAAGGCTTATACTTGTTAAGTTGCTGCACATGTAAAAACCATATTTGCCAATGCTGATAACACCTTGCGGTATGTTTATACTTGTTGCGCTTTCGCACCTGTAAAAAGCCTCATCGCCGATACTTGTAACGCTTGACGGTAGGGTGATACCAGTTAAATTCCAGCAACCTTCAAAAGCACCAAAGCCGATACCAGTGACTCCTTCCAAGACGGTGAAAGCCCCTGTTAAGCCTGCGGGGCACGCTACTAAAGTAGTCCCTGCAGAATTATAAAGCACGCCGTCTATACTTTTGTAGTTTAAATTATTCACATCTACTTGAATACCGGTTAAGAAAAGGCAACTGCTAAAAGCACAGTCACCGATACTAGTGACACTTTGCGGTAGCGTGATACTAGTTAAGGCTTCGCAATGACTAAAAGCATATGGGCCGATACTTGTGATACTTTGCGGCAGCGTGATACCAGTTAAGGCAAAGCAAGATTCAAAAGCATTTGAGCCGATACTAGTGACACTTTGCGATAGGGTGATACTAGTTAAGGCATAGCAACAGTTAAAAGTAGAGTCACCGATAATGGTGACACTTTGCGGTAGGGTGATACCAGTTAATTTAGAGCAACTTTGAAAGGCACGTTCACCGATACTAGTGACACTTTGCGGTAGGGTGATACTAGTTAATTTAGAACAAGATCTAAAGGCACTGTCACCGATACTTGTAACGCTTGACGGTAAGGTGATACCAGTTAATTTAGAGCAACCTTGAAAGGCACTGTCACCGATTCTAGTGACATTGTCCGTGATGCTGACACTTGTTATACTTCTTGGACACTCTATTAATGTAGTTCCTGCTTTATCATAAAGCACGCCGCCGGTACTTGAGTAGTTAACATTATTAACATCTACTTGAATACTGGTTAAAGAACTGCACGAGTAAAAAGGTACTAAGCCGATACTAACGATTCCTTCCGGGATGGTGACACTAGTATATTTCCCGGAAAAACTTTTTTCTGCGAGGCCTGTTACAATACTTGTTGTCTCAACTCCCATAACTGTAACTGTAAGTGTACTTGGTATGGTAAGAGGAGTAGTCCCAGTCCCTGAATATTTCGTAATTTGGGCTTTGCCATCTGTTACAGTGTACAAATAATAACCATCATTGGAAGTATACGTTCCGTCCGGCGTCACTTCTGCTGCTGCCGCTACTCCAGGCATCAGTACCAGTCCTAAACCTAAAGCACTAATGATCATTGCTATGGAAAGCAGGATCTTCATTAGCTTATTTTTGATAATTTCCATTAGGTATCCTCCTAATTCAGATTATTATATCGTGTTTCATTTGTTTTCCCAGAACTGCAGGCAGCAACCACATTGACATTACTCTCAACTGTGGCGCCGCCCTTCAAGTAAGTATCCAGATTTATTTACGATCCCGCTTAGTCTTTATTGCATTATTGGTGTTGTTGATTACATCGCCAGATCGTACATTAAGCCAGTTATGAGTATAAATCTCATTGAATCCAGTTTAGTACGTTGTCTTTATTAATTCGTCCATGTCTGTTGACAAGAGGTGGGTTCGTATCCAGTGGAGTAAACAGTGACCGTATAAGTACCGGCAGTATCCATAGTTCCGCCCTCAATGGTTATTTGACCGTATCCAACCCCAAAACTTCCCAGTTCTTCGCTACCCACTGTTATGCCGGTAATGTGGGACCGCCAGGCGTAATTATCAGTAAAGTTGATATATGCGTTCTGCGCAAGCGTTTTGGGGCCATAGGAACTTATGGTTGGCGGCGTGAGGCCGTTCATATGTTGAACTACACTGGCGTTTGTGTAGTCGGCGGCGGTAACCACGATCGTATAGTCACCATAATTGGTGAACACGCCGGAGGCAATGTTGATGTTACCTGCGGTAACCGTATACTGGCCTGCGATAGAATTCCCATTCACAGTCACACCGGTAATGGCGCTGCGCCAGGTGGCATTATCCGTAAAGGCGATATCTACGGCCTGCCCAACAGTGTTGTTCGAGGTATCAGCCGTCAGGGATGGCGATGCGCTGCCAATAGTGTAGGTGAAAGTAGCAACATTACTGTTTGTCCTACCCTTACCAATTACTATTGCTTTTATTGTTTTGGTATCCCCGACACTCCCGGTGAGTGCAATCGTGTGGTTAATGGTAGTCAAATCCCCCGCTCGGGAAGTCCACCAGCGAGCGGCAATCCAGTTATACATATC
>NZ_JCAIJG010000204.1:0-9776 GCF_059735615.1 Desulfosporosinus sp. Tol-M2 | reverse complement strand
CAAAAGATAACCCAAAAATACGTTTTGAGCTGAATACCATAATCGAGGAAATCCTTGGGTCTGATCGTTTGGAAGGTGTTCGCATACATGATATACTCAGCGGAGAAACACGTGAAATCCCGGCAGATGGCGTTTTTATCTACGTTGGCACAGCTCCTAACGTTCAATTTATCAAAGGAGAAATTGCGGCGGACGAGCGGGGTTATATTCTGACCAATCCTCTCTTGCAAACTAATATCGAAGGCGTTTATGCCGCCGGAGATATCCGCAACACTCCTTTGCGACAAGTATCCACGGCAGTTGGAGATGGCGCTTTGGCCGCGGTAGAAGTGGAAAAGTTTCTTACGAAAAAATTCCCCCATCCAGCAGGAGGATAAGGCATGAATGAAGAGACCATAAAGGCCCTCCTTGAATCTGTTCAGCAAGGGGCATACTCCCCCGATGAAGCGTTACTTCAATTAAAAGATCTTTCCTATGAAGATCTGGGGTATGCACGGTTAGATCATCATCGAACGCTGCGCACGGGACAATCAGAAGTGATTTTTTGTCAGGGAAAACAACCTGACCATATTATTTCAATTTTAAAGCACTTGGGTGCCAAGGCTAAAAACGTGTTGGGCACCCGTCTCGACCCTAAAAATGCAGAAATAATTTTAGCCCATTTTCCAGGTGCTCAATATGATTTGCAGGCCCGCTGTCTCCTTCTTCGTCCCTTAGAGGATCCCACCATTTCCGGTAGGATCCTCATTATAACAGCTGGGACTGCCGATTTGCCTGTGGCTCAAGAAGCCTGGCTGACGGCTCGCTATATGGGACACGAGGTTGATACGCTGTATGATGTTGGTGTCGCCGGTATACACCGTCTGTTCGATCAGAGAAAGTTCATGGAACGCGCCGAAGTGCTTATAGTTATTGCCGGAATGGAAGGCGCCCTGGCCAGTGTCGTCGGAGGACTAGTCGAACAACCTGTTATCGCTGTACCAACAAGTGTGGGTTATGGTGCTCACTTTCAAGGACTAGCCGCCTTACTTAGTATGTTAAACGGTTGCGCTTCCGGAGTCGGAGTCGTTAATATTGATAACGGCTTTGGGGCAGCTTCTTTAGCCTCGGCAATTGTGCGCCTTATTTCGCGAAAAAGACCGGGAGGAGTATTGGCTTGAGAATTTTATATTGGGATACGTTCGCCGGCATAAGCGGCGACATGGCTCTAGGGTCGCTGCTTGCTTTAGGCGCTGATCCAAAAAAAATTGTCAATCAACTTCATTCCATCGGACTGACAGAATTTGTCCTTGATATCCGTTCGCGCCAAATCCATGGCATTCAAGCGACCGACATCGAAGTTAATATTCAAAATAAAGATCATCAACATCATCAGCGAAGTCTCCAGGATATCGAAAACATGATCCTTCTTGGTACCTTGTCAGAACGATCTCAAAAGAGCGCTCTTTTAGTCTTTAATGTTTTAGCTGAGGCAGAGGCTCATGTTCACGGGACAACGCTTGACCAAGTTCATTTTCACGAAGTGGGGGCAGTTGATTCCCTTGTCGATATTGTGGGAACCTGTATCGCTCTGGATCAGTTAGACATTGACTTAATTCGAGTCTCTACGCTTCCTTGGTCACATGGTTTTGTGCACTGTGCTCATGGAATATTGCCGTTACCCGCTCCGGCGACACTTATGCTCTTGCGTGGCTATAAATGCCATGAATCAGGAATTACGGGTGAACTCATTACCCCGACTGGTGCAGCACTTATCCGTGCCTTAGCTGGGCAGTCAACTTTTCCGGAGATGACTTTGCTCAATGTGGGGTATGGAGCCGGAAAAAATGATTACGGCATACCAAGTTTGTTACGAGGGGTTCTTGGGGAGACCTAATAGAGGTGATCATATGTTCGAACAGATTACTCATAGTCTCAGAGAATCTGGCTGGAGGCTGGGATCCTTAGAAGGTAACTGGGTTAGTGCAACTCACGAGTCGCTGAATCGTGGACTTGTATTAGGTAAATTCAATGAACTTCCCGATGAATTTAAGCAGTGGCTTCGTCCCTATACAAATATTTCCAGGTGGGACGTTATTGTTTTTTGCCCCGAAGGGGTTGATTCTTCACATTTAACACAACACCGTTTTCCTGATATCCAACTTTGGTACTGGGATATCCAACTGGGTAACATATTTCCTTTTCCTCCATCCAACGATCAGTTGATTCCCCATTGGTTAAAGCAACTGGCTGGAGGAACGCCAGTTTTTCCAGGGGAGGAATCCCAAATAACAAGATCTTTTAAACCGTTTATAACGAATACTTTTATAGGCATAAACTTGATATATTTTCTACTAATGGTTATTGCCGGACTGGATCTGTTTCCAAATCCTATCACCGGTTCGAACGATCAACGTGTTCTTATCGAATTTGGAGCTAAAGTTAACACCTTGATTCTGGACGGTGAACTCTGGCGTTTCTTAGCATGTACATTTATTCATATTGGCATTATCCACCTCGCCTTTAATCTTTATGCCTTGTGGGCATTAGGTCCTTTAACCGAAGAAATCCTGGGGCATCGACGGTTTTTTATGATTTACATCTTGAGCGGTCTCGGAGGATCAATTGCCAGCTTTATATTTTCTCCTGCCCTTTCTGCTGGAGCCTCCGGAGCGATCTTTGGACTTTTAGGAGCGCTTTTGTATTACAGTATTAAAAGGCCAACACTTTGGAAGACCGGCTTGGGAATGAATCTGGTTGTTGTGATTTTGGTTAATTTCGGATTTGGCTTCGTCCAACCAGGAATTGATAACTTTGCGCATCTGGGAGGATTTATTACCGGTACAATAACCTGTGTTCTTCTATCAAAAACGAGCTAAGCGAAAAAGAAACTTCCTCTTTATATTCCTATTTTTCCCAGCATAATCCTTCCCTTTCTAAGGACAAAATACAATCAAGAGCTTGCGATTTCTTAGCGAGGTGGCTATTTAATAATTGCCATCGATAGTTAAGAAAGCGTGAGCTCTATTTGGTAAAATATTCGAGTTAAAAAGGAGTTGGAAGAAGGCCATAAAATGCTATAATATAGAAAGGAGAGAAGAGTGATGCTTTGAAAAAAAGAAGTAAACGCACAATTAGTTATTTTTCACGTGATCGGTGGGTTCATTTGATTTTGCTTTTGGCGGTCACCCTGGTGTTAGCCAGGCTCGTGACACTTCAAATCGTTCAAGCTGCTGATCTCAAGGCTAAAGGGATTGAGCGTCGGACCAGTGATAAAAGCCTGCGACCGGAAAGAGGCATCATTTTTGATACTCAAGGCAATGTCTTAGCTCAAAGCATCCCGGTTAAAGAAATCTATGCAAATCCCAACATGTTGAGTGATTTAATTGTCAAAAAGCAATTCAAAAAAACGAAAGAAGATGTTGCCAATGAGCTTGGCAGCATCTTAGACATAAAACCACAGGACATACTCGATAAACTCAATAAGAATAAATCCTGGATTAGCTTAGCTCATCAAGTGGACATAAATAAAACAGATGAAATCATGGCCCTTAAAATCCCCGGGGTCGGTTTAAATGAAGAGGAAAAACGTGTCTATCCTATGGGGAATTTTGCGGCCTCTGTACTCGGGATCGTAAATCAAGCCGGTCATGGCGTGGAAGGCATTGAATCCTATTATGATAAAGAATTGTTCGGCAAACCCGGTTTTCAGTCTCAGGAACAAGATACCCGAGCACGTTCCATCCTGGATGCCCTTCTTCAGGGTGATCCTTCACGCCCAGGAAACTCCATCACTTTAACCTTAGATTCAACGATTCAATATTTAGTTGAACAGCAACTGGATAATTTACAGCAAACCACCAAAGCCAATAGCGTAACGATTTTAGCCATGGATCCGAAGACCGGACGTATTTTGGGCATGGGATCCCGTCCCACATTTGATCCCACGGATTACTCTGAAGTCACACCTGAAACTCGCCGCAACCTCGCTATCGGTATGTCTTATGAACCAGGATCAGTCTTCAAGATAATTACCGGATCGGCCGCTTTGGAAGAGGGGGTTGTCCACCCGAATGATACGTTTTCTGACCCCGGCTACCTACGAATTCCGCCTCGGATAATTACCAACTGGGACTCGGACCAAAAGCCGCATGGTAACCCTACGTTTACAAAAGGGATGCAGTTGTCTTCCAATGTTGTTTTGGCGCAGGTTGGGATGAGCTTGCGTAAAGAGTCCTTTTATACTTACTTAAAAGCTTTCGGATTTGGCTCAAAAACAGGGATTGATATTGCAGGTGAAGAAAGTGGCTTACTCCTTCCCCAAGATAAAGTCCGCGATATTGATCTCGCAACTATGTCTTTTGGCCAGTCCAATTCAGTTACCCCGATCCAGTTATTATCCGCCATTTCCGCGGTGGCCAATGGGGGGACACTTTATCGCCCATATATAGTTGACAAAATAACGACGCCTGATGGTCAACTCGTTGAACAACAAAAACCAACCCCCGTACGCCAGGTAATCACTAAAACAACCGCACAGCAAATGACAGAAATCCTTGAACAGGTCGTAGCTGATGGAACTGGGCAACTCGCCAAAATCCCAGGTATTAATGTTGCAGGTAAAACGGGAACTGCCCAAAAAGTAGACCCTCAGACTGGGCAATATTCGCCCACAGACTTCATTGCCTCATTCGCCGCTTACGCCCCCGCGGAGGATCCGAAAATTGCAGTGCTGGTAATTATAGATTCGCCAAAAGAAGGCGGCAGCCATCAAGGAGGATTCTTAGGCGGACCTAGAGCTAAAGCCATTATTGAGGGGGCCATGCAATACTATGGCCTTCCTGTAGCCAAAGATACTGAAAGCACCGTAACAATTTCACCCGGCAATTCAGCTGTTAGACCCTCACCCAAACCGGTAACCCCTGAACGTTCACCTGTAGGCGGGGAAGTTATAGTTCCTGATCTAACCGGAATGACCATGCGCCAGGTTGGGGATACATTGGCAAAGTCTGAATTGCACTTCAATTTTACCGGGAGTGGCTTAGTCAATCGACAATCACCCCAAGCAGGAAAAGTCGTGGTCAAAGGTACAACCATCGAAGTGAATTTTTCTACTTTAACCGCCGAGAATTCATAGTAATACATTACTTAATCCGGGTATGCTAGAGTTAATTGCGATTAGAATAATCGGAGGAAGAAAGATGCGTCTTGACCAACAGATTGACTTGATGAAAGAAGACTTGCTTGCTGCCATCCAAGCGTGTACCCGGATAAAGAGTGTCAAGGATATTGAACATGCCGCACCTGGTGCCCCTTTTGGTCCTGGAATTCAAAAGGCCTTGGAGTGGATTTTGGCATTAGGAGAAAAATTTGGCTTTACCATTAAGAATGTTGACGGGTACGCCGGTTATATTGAAATGGGCAAGGGGGACCTTTTAGGGATCCTGGGCCATATTGATGTCGTCCCGGAAGGGGATGGCTGGTCAGTCCCTCCCTATAGTGCGACGATTAAAGACGGTAAAATACTGGGTCGGGGGGCATTAGATGACAAAGGACCGTCGTTAATGGTTCTCTTCGCCATGAAAGCGATAAAAGATGCAAATATTCCCTTAAATATGAGAGTTCGCCTGATTTTAGGTACCGATGAGGAGTCTGATTGGGCGGATATGGATTATTATTCTACAAAAGAGGAAGTACCCCAGATCGGATTTGCGCCAGACGCCGAGTTTCCGGTGATCCATGCGGAAAAGGGGATTCTTCATCTCGAATTGAGTAAATCCCATGCGACATCTTTTCCCCATCTTGTCCGAGTCAAGGGTGGAGAACGCGCGAACATCGTTCCTGATCTTTGCGAAGTTACCGTCAAGGGGATCGCTGACGATGTCATTGCAAAGAAATTGAACGACTTCTCTTTTCCAAAGGGCGTTAGTTGTAAGCTTCATAACCAAGATCATCATGAACAGGAAATTAAACTTACCTTTAGGGGAGTCGGGGCCCATGGGAGTCTCCCGCAAAACGGTAAAAATGCGATTTTATACACTTTACAATTCCTTCGCACGTTACCTCTTGCCCACGAAGAACAACACATTCTTGATTTTATATTGACGTACCCAGGCGCTGGATTTATGGGAGAAGGTTTCGGAATCGCCTTAAGTGATGAACCCTCTGGTAAACTATCTCTTAATCTAGGTATTTTAGAAATGACTTCCGACAAAGTTCGCTTCGTCATCGATATCCGCTACCCAGTTACGTTTAAGCTGGATGATGTTTTTCTCCCGATCAAAAAAATAGCCCAGAGTGAAAAACTTGGCCTTAAAGTATTAACCCATCAAGAAGCGCATCATGTCCCCAAAGACAGTGCTTTAGTTCAATCTTTGCTCAAAGCCTATGCCGATGTTACCGGGCTAGAACCCTTTGCCTTTGCCATTGGTGGGGGAACGTATGCAAAAGCACTCCCCCAAGGGGTCGCCTTTGGACCTGTTTTTCCTGGTGAACCTGAAATGGTTCATTGTGCCGATGAATACATATCGATCGATAACCTCCTCATAACGACCAAAGTGTACGCCCAAGCTATTCTGAACTTAGCTGCTGACCCGGAGAACCGATAGAACCTAGGCTAGGGTGTAACAAATATTTTGAGCTTGACTATTTAATGTTTTATGGGTATACTATCAATTGTTGTAATTGCGCCACTAGCTCAGCTGGTAGAGCATCCGACTCTTAATCGGCAGGTCCCCGGTTCAAATCCGTGGTGGCGCACCAAAAAGACATTACTCCCGCAAGCGATTGCGGGTTTTTATTTTTATACAGTGAATGCATAAAAGCGGACTTTGGGGACATTTTGGGCGAGCGGCAATGCGTCATATTGCGGGAGTCGAAGAACAGCCTATTATGTAATTTGAAGATTTAAGGTATATGAATTATTATTACCGGGAAAACTAGGTTCGTTATATTTTAGGATTGAAAAGGAAGGATATATATGGGCGCCCACAAAAAAGTTTCACGAGCAAAATCCCCGTTAACCATAAAAGATCCGCATTATACGGAATTTGACACGCAGAAAGAGCGAAATATTCAGAAACCTTTACCACGTATTACGCCGTAAGAAAAGAGGGTTATGGAAAGCAAAAAGTCTGTAAAAACCAGCACCGGGATCGACAATAATTTTTGATCAATCTTTTAACTTGCAAAGCCATGATTTGCAAGTTTTCCTCTTCTTTAGCGAACCATATCAAGTAATATTGGTAATAATTATGAATAAACATTCACAAAGAAGGGATTTGTTTGTTTGTACAGAAAGAAGATTAGGAAAATGTTTTTATGCTCTGTTTGGCTTACCGGATTATTAAAAGGAGGTTGTCCCAATGAGTTTAAAAGTAGCTATTAATGGTTTTGGTAGAATTGGTCGTCTTACACTTCGTGCCGCCCTAAATCAATCTCTTCCTTTCGAAGTAGTAGCCGTCAATGACTTGGCTAGTCCTGACATATTAGCCCATTTGTTCAAGTATGATTCAATTCACGGGGTTCTTCCTAATTCCGTGGAACTTGATGGACGTACAATGATTATTGACGGGAAACGGATTGAGGTACTTGCAGAAAAAAATCCTCTGGATTTGCCTTGGAGCAAACTCGGCGTAGATATCGTCATCGAGTCAACCGGTCGTTATACAAACCGTGACGCTGCAGCACAACACCTTACTGCAGGAGCTAAGAAAGTCGTCATTTCTGCTCCGGCTAAAAATGAAGATATTACGATTGTCATGGGAGTAAACGACGATAAATATGATCCGCTGAAGCACCATATTATTTCTAATGCTTCCTGTACAACAAACTGTCTTGCTCCAGTAGCTCGGGTTTTACTCGATGCTTTTGGGATAGAACAAGGGATGATGACAACGACTCATTCAGTCACAAATGACCAAAGGATCTTAGACTTTGAACACTCAGATTGGCGTCGATCCAGGGCAGCTTATCAATCCATGATCCCCACGACCACGGGTGCGGCCAAAGCGGTTACTCTTGTCATCCCCGAATTGACAGGTAAAATGAATGGACTTGCTGTCCGGGTTCCTACACCGAATGTTTCCTTGGTTGATTTTGTCGCCAATTTTACCAAGCCAGCTACTAAAGAAGAAGTCAACGCTGCCCTGCATCAAGCAGCGGATGGTAAACTAAAGGGAATCCTCGAGTATACTGAGTTACCCCTTGTTTCCCATGATTTTAATGGTAATCCGGCCAGTTCCATAGTCGATGGTTTGTCGACCATGATGATGGGAGATCGGATGGTTAAAGTACTGGCCTGGTATGATAACGAATGGGGCTATTCAAACCGCATTTTAGATTTAGTGAAGCTTATTGTAATGAAGGGCTTGTAAATCAGGAGGGTGTACCCCATGAGAAGGACTAAAATTGTCTGTACTATTGGTCCTGCCAGTGAGTCCAGGGAAAAGGTTCAAGCTCTTCTAGCAGCAGGCATGGATGTTGCACGACTAAATTTTTCACACGGAACACATGAGGAACACGGCCGAAGAATCGCAATTCTCAAAGAGGAAGCTGCCAAAATAGGTAAGCATTTGGGGATTCTTCTTGACACTAAAGGACCGGAAGTTCGCACTGGAAGGGCTCCTGAAGAGGGTATTACGCTTGAAAACGGAGCTGTATTTAGTCTGGATACAGATCCCGGCCTCGGTAATCAGCAACGGATAGGGATAACTTATACCGACCTATGGCGAAAAGTGAAACTTGGCAGCCATATTCTCATTGATGATGGTCAACTTGATTTAGAAGTCACCTCAGTGGACAGCAAAATTATCCGAACTGTTATTCGTAACGGTGGGCTTCTTATGTCGCAAAAAGGGGTTAATGTTCCAGGCGCACTTATCGGCTTACCCTCTGTCACAGAAAGGGATATAGAGGATATTCGCTTTGGTATTTCCCAAGGGATTGACTTTATCGCCGCCTCCTTTACCCGTAAAGCCCTAAATATTTTGAACGTGCGTAGGGTTGTTGAAGAAATGGCTGCCGATGTCCAGATCATCGCCAAGATCGAAAGTCAGGAAGGACTGAATAATTTAGATGCTATCCTTGAAGTAGCCGATGGGCTTATGGTTGCCCGCGGCGACCTTGGGGTTGAAATTCCGGTTGAAGAAGTCCCCATCAGGCAAAAGGAAATGATTCGTAAGTGCAATTTACTTGGCAAACCCGTTATTGTTGCAACTCAGATGTTGGATTCGATGATCCGGCAACCTCGACCCACTCGAGCAGAGGCAAGTGATGTTGCAAACGCTATTTTGGATGGAACGGATGCCATTATGTTATCTGGTGAAACAGCAGCTGGTCTTTTCCCCGTTGAAGCCGTTCAGATGATGGATAAAATAGCTAAACGAACTGAACAGACCCGTTCAGATAATCAGTTAACCCGCTATCCTCAGCGTAATGTAGCAGGAGCGATTAGTTTCGCCAGCTATACCATAGCGAAAGACCTCGAAGCCGCTGTTATCCTCACGCCGACACATTCGGGGTTGACTGCGCGGCTGATCTCCAAGTATCGGCCCAACGCCCTGATTGTCGCCGCAACCCCTTTTGCGGCCACGGCAAGAAAATTAGCTCTCCTTTGGGGTGTTCAACCTTTGCTTGTCCCTCAAAGTTCAGGAACGGACGAAACGTTATCAGTGGCTGTGAATACATCCTTAACTAAAAACTTCATCCATGCCGAAGATGTCGTGGTGATCACAGCGGGCGTTCCAATTGGTAAAGTCGGCTCCACAAATATGATTAAAGTTCAAATCATGGGAAAG
>NZ_JCAIJG010000141.1:0-9646 GCF_059735615.1 Desulfosporosinus sp. Tol-M2 | reverse complement strand
GGTTATAATAATGCGAAAAATAATACGGCAAAAATTACTATGCGTTTTTAAGTACACTTGTTGTGATATTTTGTTATTGCAAAAAACTCATGTAAAGAATTTGTCCATTGCCATTGCTATAGCAAGAGTTCAACTTGAAGTTACAAAATAAAGGAGGCAGAAGTATATGAATATTCAGGAATTGCTGGTTGTAGATTTTGAGTTTACGGTGGCGCCTTCCTATGGCAAACCCCGAGCTTTTTTCCCGGAAATAATTGAAATCGGCGCAGTAGTTGTCAATCCTGATGGTATCTTAACCAACAAACAATACAATTCTTTTGTAAAACCTCGCTTTTGGCCAAGAATCACTAAAGAATGTTACGGGATAACCGGCATAAAGCAAGAAGATATAAATCAGGGTGTCTCCTTAGAAACTGCGTTGTACCAATTAAAACAAATGGTTTCTACTAATCCATATTTTGTTGCTTGGGGCGATTCCGATCGTAAAGTCTTGGGCACCATATGCCAACGATATGGAATCGACTATCCTTTCAAATGGGAAAGTTATATCGACTTGGCCTTTGAATACAAGAAGTTTAATCAACGAAAAAATTTGACTTCATTAAAGACTGCCGTGGAGGAGACTCACCAGCAGCTAAAAGGTATCTGCCATGCTGCTCTCGATGATGCTATCAATACATCATTAGTACTCAAACACTTGATTTCCAAGGGCTGGAAACACGAAGTTCAAGCTTTAATCGCATAATATTAAGATGAAATTATTTCATCAACCATTTTCATCACTGAAAAAAATCAGTATAGACAAGAAAGAAAAGGCTTGTTCATTTCATGATATTTAAGAATTGCATTCAATAATCCCTCTTCTCAAAATATTAATTCCAAGAAATTCTACATATTTTGCTGATTAATATATTGAACTTTGCCGTAATTTCCCACTTTATATATTTACATGTTAATAACGAAATTCCTCCTGAATTTATAAATAATGAAAAATTTCAAAAGACGGGAGAGGGCCAAGTACCCTCTCCCACTTATTCCATAATTATAGTAGCACAATCAATGTTCCATAGTTGAGGCACTGCAACTCTGCGAAAAGAGCTGCAGTGTAGTATTTTATTTACTCGTCAATCTGGATTTCAATTCCGGACTTAAATTCCACAATGAAATGGTCATCGTAGACCGTTATCCTTTCCAAGAGTGTCCTTACATATTGCTCTTCGTATTCGGTAAGCTCGTAAGACAGGCCGTCGAGGAAAGCCATCATCTCATCAATTCGTGTCTTCAGGTCCTGACGGGAAGCTTCCTCTGCTTGGATGGCCTGCTTCTCATCACGCAGCCTTCTAATTTCCATACCAAGTTCATCACCAGAGTTTTTTATACCGGCTGTTGCTAAAAGTTCGTGTTGGAGTGCTTTTATCTGTTCATCGACCGCTGCAATGCAATCAGCAGCATTCTCTGCCAGGCTGCTTTCAATGTTTTCTCTTAACAGCGGCAGAATATCTTTCTTTTCACGGAAGGCTTCGTTTATAGCCTCTATCACCACTTTGTGAAGGAGATCTTCATGGACTGTCCTTGCAGGGCAATCAGGTCCGTCTTTTTCAACTCTGCTAACGCAGCGCCAAACCGTAGACTTGCAGCCCCGATTATTCCATTTGATTCTGCGGTATATATCTCCGCAATGTGAGCAGAATACGATCCCTGATAATGCATAACGTCCACTGTAGATTCGTTTGTGCAGTGTGGTGCCTTTTGTGAGGTTTGCGCGTCTAGCTATTTCCTCCTGCACCTTTAAGAAGATATCTTTGGGAATAATACCTTCGTGGCTATTCTCGACATAGTACTTTGGAACCTGGCCCTTATTGGATTCACGTTTCTTTTCAAGAATATCCACTGTGTATGTTTTCTGAAGCAATGCGTTCTATTAAATACCTCCAAGGAAATGATATTCGCCGCGATGGAAAGAAAGGTACACTAAGCGAGCGCTCACAACGTTATTATCATGCGGTTCTCTCTTCAATGTTGGAGGATGCAATGAAATGGCAACTTATTGCATCTAATCCAGCCTCCCGAGTGGAAGCACCTAAAGTTCATAAAAAACAAACCAACTCCTATGATGAAATACAAAGCGCCATGCTGCTAGAAGCTCTCCTCATTGAGCCAATTAAGTATCGTATCCTAGTTACGCTTGCTCTGTTTACTGGCCTACGCCGCGGTGAACTCCTTGGACTAGAATGGAAGGTTATTGACTTGGATAAAGGACAACTTGCAGTGATAAAACAAAGCCAATATACCCCAGAAACCGGAATCGTAGATAGAACAACAAAAACTGAAGGTTCCAAGCGTCTTATATCTATACCACCTTCTATAGTGGCCCTTCTCAAAGAGTACAAAGCATCGCAGAATGAAGAAAGGCTAAAGATCGGAAACCTTTGGCAAAAGAGCGACCGCTTATTTACTACATGGGACGGCAAACCCATGCACCCGGACACTGTAAGTAGTGGGTTTAATGATTTCCTGAATAGACACAATGAGAAAATGATTGAAGAGGAAAAGACCCCTCTTCCTCATATTAGATTTCACGATTTAAGACATACTTCAGCAAGCTTGATGATCTCGCAGGGAGTATCTTTAAAGAATGTTTCCAGCCGCTTAGGACATTCATCAATAACCATTACAGCCGATATTTATGCAACAGCTCTCCAGAGTGCCGATAAAGACGCTGCTCAGAAAATTGAAGATCTCTTTAGCATGAAAAAAGAACAGGCTTAAATGCCTGTCCTTTTTTCTATTCATTAAGTCCATTTAAGTATCGTTTTACAACGCCTGTCCCCAAAATGTCCCCAAAAGCCACTTTTATGCAATCACTGTATAAAAACAAAAACCCGCAATCGCTTGCGGGAGTAATGTCTTTTTGGTGCGCCACCACGGATTCGAACCGGGGACCTGCCGATTAAGAGTCGGATGCTCTACCAGCTGAGCTAGTGGCGCAACAAGAACAATAAGAAGTATACCTATAAAATATTAAATAGTCAAGCTATAAATATTGGTTACACCCCAGGTTCTATTGGTTCTCCGGGTCAGCAGCTAAGTTTAGAATAGCTTGTGCGTATACTTTGGTCGTTATGAGGAGGTTATCGACCGATATGTATTCATCAGCACAATGAACCATTTCAGGTTCACCCGGAAAAACAGGTCCAAAGGCTACCCCTTGGGGGAGTGCTTTAGCATACGTTCCCCCACCAATGGCAAAGGCAAAGGGTTCAAGCCCGGTAACATCGGTATAGGCTCTGAGCAGGGATTGAACTAAAGCACTGTCTTTGGGGACATGATGTGCTTTCTGATGGGTTAATACTTTAAGGCCGAGTTTTTCACTCCGGGCTATTTTTTCGATCGGGAGAAAAACATCATCCAGCTTAAACGTAACTGGGTAGCGGATATCGATGACGAAGCGAACTTTGTCGGAAGTCATCTCCAATATACCTAGATTTAGAGATAGCTTACCAGAGGGTTCATCACTTAAGGCAATTCCGAAACCTTCTCCGTTAAATCCAGTGCCTGGGTATGTCAATATAAAATCAAGAATGTGTTGTTCTTCATGGGCAAGAGGTAACGTCCGAAGGAATTGTAGAGCGTATAAAATTGCATTTATACCATTTTGTGGGAGACTCCCATGGGCCCCGAATCCCTTAAAGGTAAGTTTAATTTCCTGTTCATTATGATCTTGGTTATGAAGCTTACAGCTAACGCCCTTTGGGAAAGAGAAGTTTTTCAATTTCTTAGCAATGACATCGTCAGTGATCCCCTTGACGGTAACTTCGCAAAGATCTGGAACGATGTTCGCGCGTTCCCCACCCTGGACACGGACAAGATGGGGAAAAGATGTCGCATGGGATTTACTCAATTCGAGATGAAGAATCCCCTTTTCCGCATGGATCACCGGAAACTCAGCGTCCGGTGCAAATCCGATCCGGGGTACTTCCTCTTTTGTAAAATAATAATCCATATCCGCCCAATCAGAC
The DNA here is from genome assembly GCF_059735615.1 of Desulfosporosinus sp. Tol-M2. Lineage (NCBI taxonomy): Bacteria > Bacillati > Bacillota > Clostridia > Eubacteriales > Desulfitobacteriaceae > Desulfosporosinus > Desulfosporosinus sp. Tol-M2. The sequence goes on along the minus strand of NZ_JCAIJG010000141.1, from coordinate 5,627 downwards.
TCCTCATCGGTACCTAAAATCAGGCGAACTCGCATATTTAAGGGAATATTTGCATCTTTTATCGCTTTCATGGCGAAGAGAACCATTAACGACGGTCCTTTGTCATCTAATGCCCCCCGACCTAGTATTTTGCCGTCTTTGATCGTCGCACTATAGGGAGGGACTGACCAGCCATCCCCTTCCGGGACAACATCAATATGGCCCAGGATCCCTAAAAGGTCCCCCTTACCCATTTCAATATAACCGGCGTACCCGTCAACATTTTTAATTGTAAAGCCAAATTTTTCCCCTAATGCCAAAATCCACTCCAAGGCCTTTTGAATTCCAGGACCAAAAGGGGCGCCAGGTGCGGCATGTTCAATATCCCTGACACTCTTTATCTGGGTACACGCTTGGATGGCAGCAAGCAAGTCTTCTTTCATCAAGTCAATCTGTTGGTCAAGACGCATCTTTCTTCCTCCGATTATTCTAATCACAATTAACCCTAGCATACCCAGATTAAGTAATGTATTACTATGGATCCCCGGCGGCTAAAGTAGAAAAATTTACTTCGATGGTCGTACCTTTGACCACGACTTTTCCTGCTTCGGGTGATTGCTGATTAACTAAGCCGCTCCCGGTAAAATTGAAGTGCAGTTCAGACTTTGCCAATGTATCCCCAACCTGGCGCATGGTCATTCCGGTTAGATCAGGAACTATAACTTCCCCGCCTACAGGTAAACGTTCAGGGGTTACCGGTTTGGGAGAGGGTCTAACAGCTGAATTACCGGGTGAAATTGTTACGGTGCTTTCAGTATCTTTGGCTACAGGAAAGCCATAGTATTGCATGGCCCCCTCAATAATGGCTTTAGCTCTAGGTCCGCCTAAGAATCCTCCTTGATGGCTTCCACCTTCTTTTGGCGAATCTATAATTACCAGCACTGCAATCTTCGGGTCCTCCGCGGGTGCGTAAGCGGCGAATGAGGCAATGAAGTCTGTGGGCGAATATTGCCCGGTCTGAGGGTCAACTTTTTGGGCAGTTCCCGTTTTACCTGCAACATTAATACCTGGGATTTTGGCGAGTTGCCCAGTTCCATCAGCTACGACCTGTTCAAGGATTTCTGTCATTTGCTGTGCAGTTATTTTAGTGATTACCTGGCGTACGGGGGTTGGTTTTATTTGTTGAATGAGTTGACCATCAGGCGTCGTTATTTTGTCAACTATATAGGGGCGATAAAGTGTCCCCCCATTGGCCACCGCGGAAATGGCAGATAATAACTGTATCGGGGTAACTGAATTGGACTGGCCAAAAGACATAGTTGCGAGATCAATATCTCGGACTTTATCTTGGGGAAGGAGTAAACCACTTTCTTCACCTGCAATATCAATTCCTGTTTTTAAGCCAAATCCGAAAGCTTTTAAGTAAGTATAAAAGGACTCTTTACCTAAACTCATCCCAACCTGCGCCAATACAACATTGGAAGACAACTGCATCCCTTTTGTAAACGTAGGGTTACCATGCGGCTTTTGGTCCGAGTCCCAGTTGGTAATTATACGAGGTGGAATTCGAAGGTAGCCGGGGTCAGAAAACGTATCATTCGGGTGGACAACCCCTTCTTCCAAAGCGGCCGATCCGGTAATTATCTTGAAGACTGATCCTGGTTCATAAGACATACCAATTGCGAGGTTGCGGCGGGTTTCAGGTGTGACTTTAGAGTAATCCGTGGGATCAAATGTGGGACGGGATCCCATGCCCAAAATACGTCCGGTCTTCGGATCCATGGCTAAAATCGTTACACTATTAGCTTTGGTGGTTTGCTGTAAATTATCCAGTTGCTGTTCAACTAAATATTGAATCGTTGAATCTAAGGTTAAAGTGACGGAGTTTCCAGGGCTTGAAGGGTCTCCCTGAAGGAGGGCATCGAGGATGGAACGTGCCCGGGTATCTTGCTCCTGAGACTGAAAACCGGGTTTACCGAACAATTCTTTATCATAATAGGATTCAACGCCTTCCACGCCATGACCGGCTTGATTTACGATCCCAAGTACAGAGGCCGCAAAATTCCCCATAGGATAGACACGTTTTTCCTCTTCATTTAAACCTACCCCCGGGATTTTAAGAGCCATGATTTCATCTGCTTTATTTATGTCCACTTGATGAGCTAAGCTAATCCAGGAATAATTCTTATTGAGTTTATCGAGTATGTCCTGTGGTTTTATGTCTAAGATGCTTCCAAGCTCATTGGCAACATCTTCTTTCGTTTTTTTGAATTGCTTTTTGACAATTAAATCACTCAACATGTTGGGATTTGCATAGATTTCTTTAACCGGGATGCTTTGAGCTAAGACATTGCCTTGAGTATCAAAAATGATGCCTCTTTCCGGTCGCAGGCTTTTATCATTTGTCCGACGCTCAATCCCTTTAGCCTTGAGATCAGCAGCTTGAACGATTTGAAGTGTCACGAGCCTGGCTAACACCAGGGTGACCGCCAAAAGCAAAATCAAATGAACCCACCGATCACGTGAAAAATAACTAATTGTGCGTTTACTTCTTTTTTTCAAAGCATCACTCTTCTCTCCTTTCTATATTATAGCATTTTACAGCCTTCTTCCAACTCCTTTTTAACTCTAATATTTAACCAAATATAGAGCTCACGTTTTCTTAACTATCGATGGCAATTATTAAATAGCCACCTTGCTAAGAAATCGCAAGCTCTTGATTGTATTTTGTCCTTAGAAAGGGAAGGATTATGCTGGGAAAAGTAGGTAAAGAAGAGTTTTTTTTTCTCTTAGATCGTTTTTGATAGAAGAATACAGCTTATTGTACCGGTAATAAATCCTCCCAGATGCGCAAAGTTATCAATTCCTGGTTGGAGCAAACCAAATCCAAAATTAACCAAAATCACAACAACCAGATTCATTCCCAAGCCGGTCTTCCATAGTGTTGGCCGTTTAAAGCTGTAATACAAAAGCGCTCCTAAAAGTCCGAAGATCGCTCCGGAGGCTCCGGCAGAAAGGGCGGGAGAAAATATAAAGCTGGCAATTGATCCTCCGAGACCGCTCAAGATGTAAATCATAAGGAACCGTCGATGCCCCAGGATTTCTTCGGTTAAAGGGCCCAATGCCCACAAGGCATAAAGATTAAAGGCGAGGTGGATAATACCAATATGAATAAATGTACATGCTAAGAAACGCCAGAGTTCACCGTCCAGAATCAAGGTGTTAACTTTAGCTCCAAATTCGATAAGAACACGTTGATCGTTCGAACCGGTGATAGGATTTGGAAACAGATCCAGTCCGGCAATAACCATTAGTAGAAAATATATCAAGTTTATGCCTATAAAAGTATTCGTTATAAACGGTTTAAAAGATCTTGTTATTTGGGATTCCTTCCCTGGAATAACCGGCGTTCCCACAGCCAGTTGCTTTAACCAATGGGGAATCAACTGATCGTTGGTTGGAGGAAAAGGAAATATGTTACCCAGTTGGATATCCCAGTACCAAAGTTGGATATCAGGAAAACGGTGTTGTTTTAAATGTGAAGAATCAACCCCTTCGGGGCAAAAAACAATAACGTCCCACCTGAAAATATTTGCATAGGGGCGAAGCCACTGCTTAAATTCATCGGGAAGTTCATTGAATTTACCTAATAGAAGACCACGATTCAGCGACTCGTGAGTTGCACTAACCCAGCTTCCTTCTAAGGTTTCCAGCCTCCAGCCAGATTCTCTGAGGCTATGAATAATCTGTTCGAACATATGATCACCTCTATTTTAGGTCTCCCCAAGAACCCCTCGTAACAAACTTGGTATGCCGTAATCATTTTTACCGGCTCCATACCCCACATTGAGCAAAGTCATCTCCGGAAAAGTTGATTGCTGGGCTAAGGCACGGATAAGTGCAGCACCAGTCGGGGTAATGAGTTCGCCTGTAATTCCCGATTCATGGCATTTGTAGCCACGCAAGAGCATAAGTGTCGCCGGAGCGGGTAACGGCAATATTCCATGAGCACAGTGCACAAAACCATGTGACCAAGGAAGCGTAGGGACTCGAATTAAGTCAATGTCTAACTGATCCAGAGCGATACAGGTTCCCACAATATCGACAAGGGAATCAACTGCCCCCACTTCGTGAAAATGAACTTGGTCAAGCGTTGTCCCGTGAACATGGGCCTCTGCCTCAGCTAAAACATTAAAGACCAAAAGAGCGCTCTTTTGAGATCGTTCTGACAAGGTACCACGAAGGATCATGTTTTCAATATCCTGAAGACGTCGCTCATGATATTGATGATCTTTATTTTGAATAATAACTTCGATGTCGGTCGCTTGAATTCCATGGATTTGGCGCGCACGGATATCAAGGACAAATTCTGTCAGTCCAATGGAATGAAGTTGATTGACGATTATTTTTGGATCAGCGCCTAAAGCAAGCAGCGACCCTAGAGCCATGTCGCCGCTTATGCCGGCGAACGTATCCCAATATAAAATTCTCAAGCCGATACTCCTCCCGGTCTTTTTCGCGAAATACGGCGCACAATTGCCGAGGCTAAAGCAGCTGCCCCAAAGCCGTTATCAATATTAACGACTCCGATTCCGGAAGCACAACCGTTTAACATACTGAGTAAGGCGGCTAGTCCTTGAAAGTGAGCACCATAACCCACACTTGTTGGTACAGCGATAACAGGTTGTTCGACTAGTCCTCCGACGACACTGGCCAGGGCGCCTTCCATTCCGGCAATAACGATAAGCACTTCGGCGCGTTCCAATAACTTTCTCTGATCGAACAGACGGTGTATACCGGCGACACCAACATCATACAGCGTATCAACCTCGTGTCCCATATAGCGAGCCGTCAGCCAGGCTTCTTGAGCCACAGGCAAATCGGCAGTCCCAGCAGTTATAATGAGGATCCTGCCGGAAATGGTGGGATCCTCCAGGGGACGAAGTAGGAGACAGCGGGCCTGCAAATCATATTGAGCACCTGGAAAATGGGCTAAAATAAGTTCTGCATTTTTAGGGTCGAGACGGGTACCCAACACGTTTTTGGCCTTGGTGCCCAAGTGTTTTAAAATTGAAATAATATGGTCAGGTTGTTTTCCCTGACAAAAAATCACTTCTGATTGTCCCGTGCGCAGCGTTCGATGATGATCTAACCGTGCAAACCCCAGATCTTCATAGGAAAGATCTTTTAATTGAAGCAGCGCTTCACCGGGGGAGCATGCCCCTTGCTGAACAGATTCAAGGAGGGCCTTTATGGTCTCTTCATTCATGCCTTATCCTCCGCTGGATGGGGGAATTTTTTCGAAAGAAACTTTTCCACTTCTACTGCGGCCAAAGCGCCATCTCCAACTGCCGTGGATACTTGTCGCAAGGGAGTGTTGCGGATATCCCCGGCGGCATAAACGCCTTCAATATTAGTTTGCAAGAGAGGATTGGTCAGAATATAACCACGCTCGTCCGCCTCAATTTCTCCGTTGATAAATTGAACGTTAGGAGCTGTTCCAACATAGATGAAAACGCCATCTGCCGGGATTTCACGTGTTTCTCCGCTGAGTACATCATGTATGCGAACACCTTCCAAACGATCAGACCCAAGGATTTCCTCAATTATGGTATTCAGCTCAAAATGTATTTTTGGGTTATCTTTTG
>NZ_JCAIJG010000146.1:0-35358 GCF_059735615.1 Desulfosporosinus sp. Tol-M2 | reverse complement strand
GATTTTTTCCGCTTCTTCCAGGAGTTGTTCCCTTTTTCCATAGCAATGCCCTTCATTGGATAGTTCGTTCAGGACATACACAATTCCCGAGCGGCAACGTGCAAAGGAGTTTTTCTCAAAACCCATCTGCAAAGCAATTTTGTCCGCTGTTTTAAAACCAATGCCCCAAATATCATCAGCCAGTCGATAGGGATTCGTCTTCACGATTTCGATGCTCTCATTGCCGTAGGTTTTAAATATTTTTACGGCAAAGGCAGTTGATACTCCATTACTTTGTAAAAAAAGCATGACATTTTTAATCTCTTTTTGCTCTTGCCATGCTTTCTTAATCATCGCCAGTCGTTTTTGTCCGATGCCCTCAACTTTGATTAAACGGTCGACATTCTCCTCCAATACTCTTAAAGTGTCTTCCTGGAAATGCTGTACAATTCTCTTGGCGTACACCGGCCCTATACCCTTGATAAGCCCACTTCCCAGGTATTTTTGAATACCGGCAACTGTTGCCGGAAGGGTCTCGCGATAATCCAGGGCCATAAACTGCTTGCCAAACTTGCTGTTCATCTTCCATTCACCTTTAACGCGAATTATTGCGCCAACATTTACAGCTGCCAGGCTTCCAACGACCGTTACCAAGCCGGTAAAACCTTTGGATTTTATTTTGATGACACGGAAACCATTATCTTCATTTCCGTATGTAATTTGCTCGACAACTCCGCTTATGTATTCCATTTTAAGCCCTGCCAATCAATCGATGTAGTTTTTTCTTATGCCTCAGATTCTTGAAGGCGCTCACTTTGCTGTGAAGTTATCAGAGGAAGAACTTTTTAATGAATACCACTATGAATGAAATAATAAAAGCGACTGCGAATACATAAATAAATGTTTTTATCCAAGTCTTACCGAAAATCTTTTGTTTGTACTGATACAACGATATAACGAGGCCGCTTACAATAACTAATAAAAGGAGATCCCAAGGTGTTTCATTTTGCATAAACGATCTATATACAACATCCAGAAGCAAAGCAAATGTAATAAAAATATATCCGAATTTATAACTGATATTTTCGATAAATGTTGTTCTCTCATCTTTCTCAACCATTTTTTCGGACATTATCCATAACCTCCTCAAAATAGAATAAGTCTTCAAATTGTTTATTAAGAACTTTAGATAGTATTAATGCTAATTTTGCAGTTGGACAGTATTGACCTGTCTCAATTGAACTAATTGTTTGTCTTGTTACGCCTGCAAGAATGGCAAGCTTTTCCTGTGAAAAATTCTTTTCCGCTCGGGCGACTTTTAATCGGTTTTTAAGCTGAATATTATCATTCAAAATATCACCTCCAGAATAGACCTCCTGAATAGATAGTAACATATTTATAATGCAATGTAAAGCGTGCTTGGCAAATTGACAAGTTTAACTGTCAGATTGAGCTGTAGTCCTTTTGGCTAACAAAACCTTATTTGGGTCTGATTTTGTTGTTATATTTCTAAGCTGCAAGAATTAGCTTTCTTGTAGCTCATATTTTTTACGGGAGGAGAAAACTACTATTGCTCTGAGAAGATGTATAATGGAATTAACTTGAAGTAAAGGAGTACATGATGATTCAAGATATAGAGCCAAAAGTGATGATACCATCACAATTCAGGAAGACGAACTGTCCTTAGGCGTGTGGATGAAGAGAGAGGATGTCCCGCTTGAGGAAATAAATATTAGCCTGACAGGTGAGATGATGAAGGCATTCAGAGACGGATTGATCGAATTATAATCTTATGTTTATAAATTTATTCTTGACAAAGCGATAGATATAGTTTATTTTAATAATGAACGGAGGTTCATTATTGTGCAATATCTCAAAGACGAAATTAAAAACAGCATTATAAGTGCCGCACTTGATGAATTTGAGAAAAAGGGATTTAATGATGCGTCCATCCGGATCATAGCAAGAAGTGCCGGAATAGCTGCAGGTAATCTATATCGGTATTTTAACAGCAAAGAAGAGTTATTTAATTATATTATGGAACCGGTATCGGAGCGCTTCACCGCTCTTATTTTCAGTGATTTTAAAGCTGATGCCAATAATGTACCTGTTCTAGCAGACGTAATGGACAAAATCATGAGTTTTTATGATAAAGACAGCAGGGAATTTATGATCTTGCTGGATAAAAGTGAAGGTTCTGTCTATCAGAATCTAAAAGAAAATTTGATCTCTCTGATCGAAAAGCGTATGAAAGAAGAGCTCAAGCCTAAATTAAAGGCTGAAGGGATTGTCATTGCCGACGAATTTATTTTTCATGTGCTCGCCTCGATGTTAGTCGAAGGTGTTTTGAGAATATTGAAACAAGATAAAGAGGACGGCAGGAGAATAAGGAAACTGATCAGTCAGATGCTGGCTTTAAATCTGAATTATTTAGAGATCATGAAGAAAGACCCTGTCTTTCGACAGTGAACACGCTTATGCTTAAGCTGAATATATCGAGACTTCGCTGATAATGATCTCCTCTCCAGTGGTGAGTATGATCAGCGAAGCATGCATTATTGAATGGATAAAGGAGCTTTAAAGAGATGATAAAAGTATCGGAGAAGATGAACATGAAAAAAGTAATTTCCTATCTGGCGATCGTACTTTTATTTGTGATAGGCTTCATTTTCTACCGCAATATGGACTCCTGGGCAGTACTCCAAAAAGACCGGCCGGTTTCCGCCGACAGCAAAGTAACCGTTGAGGTCCGGAAAGCGGAAACTTTAACTATACTGCCGACGAGTACATATGATGCCACGCTTTTGGCCGGGGAAGAAGGCGTGGTCGGAGCAGAGGTACCCGGCAAGGTTGTGCAGATTTCGTTTAAAGAAGGGGAAGCTGTCAAAAAGGGCGCGCCTTTGATCACTCTGGACAGTCAGGATCTGAATGACCAGCTGAAGTCCACCCAGGCCCAGCTGGCTGCGGTGCAGGCCACTTTGCCCAAGGCGCAGGCCAATGTGGAAATCTCCCAGCGTAATTATAATCATGCCAAAGCGCTTTATGAAGCCGGAGCTGCAGCAGCCAATGACTTAAGCGATGCCGGGACTGCGCTTAAAGTTGCCCAGGCGGATCTGGCTGCTTTGCAGGCCAACATCGGGGCGGCCCAGAGCGGGGTTGACAGACTGCAGCATTCACTGGCTAAATTGGTGATTAAAGCGCCCGCAGACGGCTTTGTGGAAGATAAAAACGTCGCCGTGGGAGCCTACGTGGCCCCCGGGGTTTCGCTGGCCATGGTGAAGAACACCTCGACCATTCAGGCTGTAATTAAAATCCCGCAGGCGGATGCCGCCAAAATTAAGGTCGGTCAGAAGGCCAACGTGAGAGTAAGCGGCGACAGTCAGGAATATGAAGGGACAGTGAGTTATATCAGCGCGGCGGCCAGTATGGCTTCCAGAACTTTTATGGCCAAAGTAGAAGTGCCGAACAAGGATAATAAACTGAAAGCGGGTATCTATGCCAATGTGGATATTGTCAGCGGCAGTGAAGTATCCGTGCTCGTTATTCCACTGAAAGCGGTGGCAGGCAGCGAAGGAAGCTATTATGTGTTTACGGATGATAACGGGGTGGCACGCCGCACCGAGGTGACGCTGGGCGAGACCCACGATGACTTGATTGAAATAAAAGCAGGCCTCGCTGCAGGCACCGGCGTGATCTGCAGTAATATCAATGTGCTCCAGGACGGGGATCTCATAGTAACAGCAGAGCAGCCCACTGCGCCGACCGGAGAACAGTCGCTTGCAGCAGCCGCAGGGCAGGGGGAATAAGAATGTTTTTGGCAGATTTGAGCCTGAAACGCCCCACTTTTACGATAGTAATTATTATCGCTCTAATGGTGACCGGCGCAGCCTCGTTCATCGGACTGCCCATCAACGATTTGACCGAAGTTGATATGCCCGTCGTTTCGGTTGTCGTGGTTCAGCCGGGTGTCGCGCCGGACCAGATCGAAACCAAGGTGACCCGGAAAGTGGAGGATACGGTGGGACAGATCTCGGGCGTGGATGAAATCACTTCCACGGTAAGAGACAGTGTATCCGTTACGGTAGTGCAGTTTATTCTGGAAAAACCGGCGGCCGAAGCGGTTCAGGAAGTAAAGGATAAAATGGGGGCCATTCGCGGTGAATTGCCTCAGGATATCCAGGAACCGGTTGTCGCCGCGTATGATATGACGGCCCAGCCGATTGTGTCACTGGCGGTTACCGACCCGGCCGGGGACAAAAAATTGTCTGAGGTTGTCAACAATACGATTAGCGTGCGGCTGAGCACTGTGAAGGGCGTCGGCTCCGTCCATGTCTACGGCGAGCAGGAACGGGAGATCCAGATCCTGCTGGATAAGCAAAAAATGAATGCCTTAAGAGTCACGGCTGGGAGCAAAGAGATGGACAGCATCTCGCTTTATAACGGGCGGAAGGCCGTCGGGATTGACGTTGTGAAACAATCCGGGGCCAACACGGTTGAAGTGGCCGAGGCCATCAAACAAGAAATCGAAACCATTCAAAAGAACCTGCCCCCGGGAATTACGATCGACATTGTCAAGGACAACTCCATGATGATTCACGAGCAGGTCACGAACGTGGAGAAAACGCTGATCGAAGGATGCATCATCGCCGTCTTGGTTATTTTCCTATTCCTGGGCAATGGCGCCAGCACCGTCATTACCTCCCTGGCGCTTCCTACCTCGATTGTTGCCACGTTTATCATCATGAAGCTGATGGGTTTTACGCTGAATCTGATTACCCTGGTGGCCTTGGCGCTGTCCATCGGTTTGTTGATCGATGACGCCATTGTGGTCATTGAAAATATCGTCCGGCATATGAAGATGGGCAAATCGCCTTTTCAGGCCGCCCAGGAAGGAACTACGGAAATCGGCCTGGCGGTTCTCGCCACCACGCTGACCATTGTAGCGGTATTCTTGCCGGTGGCTATGATGAACGGCATTTTGGCAAGCTACCTGCGGGAGTTCGGGCTAACTGTCGCCTTCAGCGTCCTGATCTCGTTGTTTGTGTCCTTTACGCTGGTACCCATGCTGGCGTCCGGATATTTAAACGTCGGCGGGGAACATGGCATCACGATTAAGGGGCGTATTGGGAAATTTATATTATGGTTCAATCGCTTGTTCAAAAAACTGGGGGAAAAATACGCCGGGCTTTTGAAATGGTCCTTAAAGCACAGGCTGAGCGTCGTGTTCATCGCCTCGGTTTTACTGATCTTAAGTGTCGTCACACTGCCGTCTTTAGGCATGTCCTTCCTGCCGACAGAGGACAAAGGCGAAATCAATATTCAGGCTTCGCTGGATTCCGGCTTGTCCCTGGAAAAAGCCGGTGCCATGGCCGGGGAAATGGAGGCGGCAGTTAAAGCGTTCCCGCAGGTGCTTTATACCTATGCCACCGTGGAAGCGGATCAGGTCTCCATGTATGTCAAAGTCAACGGCAGCGACCAGAGGGAAGAACCGATCGAAGAGATCGTGGCCGGGATGAGAAGCAGCCTGCAAAAAATACCCGGGCTTAGTTTTTCCATCACCGGCAACAGTTCAATTGCCACAATCGGCAGTGTCGGTCACGAGGATTTTGCTTACCATATTACCGGCCATGACTTTAAAGCTCTCCAACAGTACGCGCAGAAGCTGAAGGCTGCTGTCCAGGATCTGCCGGGTGCCGCAGATGTCAACCTAAGCTATAAAACAGGCAGCCCCGAAGCACAGCTTCAGGTTGACCGGGACAAGGCGGAAGACCTGGGCGTCAATCCGGCAATGGCGGGGAGCACCCTGCGCATTTTATACAACGGCGTTACCGTTGGACAATATGAGGAAAATGGCGAACGCTATGATGTGACGGTAAAACTGAAGCCCGAAGACCGGCAAAGCTTAAGCAGTTTCAACGGTATCTACGTCCCGGGCAGCAATACGGAATATGACAATACCATCCTTGTGCCGCTCACCCAGGTGACGGATCAGGTATTTATGACCTCCGCTGCGACCATCAACCGCTTTGACAAGGAAAGGGAGATCCAGATTTCCGCCAATGTTGTGGGCATCACCCCTGGAGATTTCGACAAAGCTTTCCAGCAGGCAGTTAAAGATATTGGCCTACCCGAAGGCATCAGCTTAACTGCCACCGGGATTAATTCGCTGATGACCGAAGTTACCGACGGTATTGTCATCGCCCTGATCCTCGGCGCCTTGTTCATCTTCCTGATTCTGGCGGCTCAATTTGAAAGCTTCGTCGACCCGCTATCCATCATGTTCTCGCTCCCCCTGGCTATTATCGGTGCCGTCCTTGGTCTTCTGGCCGGGCATAAAGAACTCAGCTTCGTGGCGATGATCGGTATCGTTTTGCTGATGGGCCTGGTAACCAAAAACGCTATCCTGCTGATTGACTTCACCCGGCAGCGCAGGCAGGAAGGCGCAACGCGTCAGGAAGCCATCCTGGACGCGGCGGCCATCCGTTTAAGGCCGATCCTGATGACAACGCTGGCCATGATTTTCAGCATGATTCCGATTATCGTCGAAGGCGGCGCGGGTGCCTCATTTCGTTCGCCAATGGCCTATGCGGTTATCGGAGGCCTGATTACCTCGACGCTTCTAACCCTGGTTGTGGTCCCGGTCATGTATACATTTTTGGATGATGCAAGGAACCGGTTTGGCAGGAAACACACCACAACCAACTCGCTTTCTGTTTAATCAAAGCTCGTTTCAGACAGGTCATAACAAAGCCTTTTTCAAGTGTGCTCGATAGTTCATAATCTACGATGTATCTGCTGAACCAGCTCTTCCTTCTCTGCGAGAGCTTGTTCGGCATCAGAGGGCCCCTTCTTAAACACTTCAGACGCTCGTTGCATAAACTCAGTCTTCCAACGACCAATCACGACTGGACTGATCTGATGCTTGGCAGCTAACTCGTTGACTGTGTTTTCTTCCCGTAGTAATTGAAGAACTACTTCAGCTTTAAATTCTGGGCTAAAACGTTTCCTGTTTTACTCATGTTACCATTATAACCTAATTTTTCAGATTCGTGTCTCACCTACAGGGTTCAGTATATAAAGCCTGTTTGTGCAAGTATTCCTTACAAGGGGGACACTTCGGGTAACTAAGTTTTCGCGAAATCTATGTGGGGCTGTTTTGGGGTGGACTTCGCGAAAACTAGAACGTTAAGTGAAATGTCCCTATCGGAGTTGTCCGGCGGGTTATAAGAAAAAGACCTCCTTGAAGACCAAATTAAAGCCCTTTCCAGAAGTCTTTCTCATTTACATGCAGTTGTTTGCGCAAAATTCTATCCCATAGATTCTTAGGAATCTCTTTACTAACTGCATGGCTTATTTTTGTTCGTAGAAGAGTTCCATCATTCAGGACTTTTTCATAGTACCAATGATCTGTGTTACGTACCATGACCCAACCGTTCTTATCGCAATAACGCTTCAAATCTCCAAACTTTGGTGCCATAGCTTACAACCTTATCAAAGTGCGGATTTCTTCATCGTTTTCACATAGCATAATTCTTAATACATATGGGAAATGGTGTGTACGGTTTGGGGCATGAAGAAATAATTGGGAATGGCTTGAATAATCTTGGGCATATACTTTAATGTCTTCGACCAAGTCCTTAGCGGCTAATTCTAATGTCGAGTTATTAACATAAATCTCAAGAGCATCAAGTGCAAGTGTTATTGATCTATCGTCTTCTTGAATAATTTCCGGAATTAATTTGTAGTCTTCAAGTACCATCTTGAGCAGATCCACTCGAAGCATTGCAACTTGTTCAGTTTGTTTTCTTTTAACAATTGCGGGGTTAAAAGAGTTGAATACAGAGTCATACAGGGTTGAGAATTGATTCCTTGCTTCAGTAAACTGTAATTCGGTTAACATGGTCATTCCTCCCTCACCTCCAATAATATCATATGCCGCACTCCATGTACAGTATGACCATAATGTACAGAATGCATAAGTTGAGGGAGGGGACCTTTTTTTGCATTTCGTCGGGTTAGGAACTGCTCGTTTTATGGCCCCCGTCCGGAACACTTTCCTAAGCATTGTTCGATTGCCTTAGTTATGGTATGGTATATGGGAAATATTTTTGGTCCTAGGTGGTGATTACTAATTACTGGAGATAGTAGAAAAGAAAAAAAGATTCTGGGACTTGAACGGAATATTTTTTTTGTTGGAATTACCAGCTTTTTTACGGATACTACAACAAAAATGGTCTATGCGATCATGCCGTTGTTTTTAATGACCTTAGGGGCAACGAAAACAGAAATTTCCTTAATTGAAGGAATAGCAGAAAGCACTGCCTCCGTGCTTAAAGCCTTATCAGGCTGGTGGAGTGACAAAATTGGCAAGAACAAGCCTTTTATGATCATCGGCTATGCATTTACCGCAATACTATCTCCATTGTTCTCAATTGTTACTTCTCCGCTGCAGGTACTTATTATTCGATTCACCGAAAGAGTTGGCAAAGGGATAAGAACAGCCCCGAGAGATAGTGTAATTGCCGGTTCCTCGGAGGATAACACGAAGGGGAAGAGTTTTGGTTTTCATAAAGCTATGGATAATAGCGGAGCAATACTTGGTCCGCTTCTGGCTTTTGGAATCTTGGCACTTTTTCCGGGTGACTACCGTAAAGTATTTATATTTGCAGCAATACCTGGTTTATTAGGTCTGATTTCATTAATCTTTTTTGTGAAAGAAGCAAAAAGAGATAAGGCGGATTGCCTTGGTAAGATTACTTTAAAGGACTTTTCTCCAAAATATTATGCTTTTCTTGGAATCATATTTATATTTACGCTGGGCAATTCGACTGATGCCTTACTGCTTATTAAAGCTAGTGATATTGGAGTTCAGGATGCTTTTATCCCAGTTATTTATCTTATATTCAACTCCGTTTCAGTAATGTGTTCGGTTCCTGCGGGTATATTATCAGACAAAATAGGCAGGGAAAGACTAATTATCTTTGGTTATTTACTCTTTGCAATTATTTACTTCGGTTTTGGCAGAACCAACAGTCAAAGTGTTCTTATTTTGCTTTTTGCTTTATATGGCCTTTATAGTGCGGCAACGGATGGGATTCAGAAGGCCTTGGTTTCAGATTTAATTGATAAGAATAAAAGAGGCACAGGTCTTGGACTGTACAATTGTCTTGTAGGAATAACATTACTCCCTGCCAGTGTTCTTGCAGGTCTGCTTTATGATCATGTCAATAACAGTGCGCCGTTTTACTATGGGTCAATCATGGCACTAATCGCGGCTATGCTTATGCTGATATTCTATTGGAAAGGAAATAATACAACCCAACTGAATTAATAAACGCATGGTCTCTAAGAGCTGCCGGGAAATAACCGAACAGCGCTGTGACCGAAAGTATAGGTGGATTAATGAGCAGAGTTATTATTGTAGAAGGGAAAACCGACAAAAAGCGGTTGGAACAGATTTTGGACGAACCGGTGGAGATAGTCTGCACCTATGGTACGTTGGGGCCGGATAAGTTTGAAGAGTTGATGATAGAGTATAGTGGGGATGAGGTCTGCGTACTTTTGGATGCTGATGATGCCGGAGACAAAGCCCGGCGTTTGTTTAAGCAAGAGTTTCCCAACGTTAGACACGTCTACACTCAAAGGATGTACCGGGAAGTGGCAACTACTCCGTTCCATGTTTTGGCACAGATTCTTGAGGGTGCCCACTTTGCTGTGAAGTTGCCGGAGGGAGAAGAAGAAAGTAATAACCGTAGATCAAATAAATAGAAGAAAGGTTGAATGCCATGATATCTATTAATATGCAAGAGCAGGTGCAAAACAGTTCAGTTATTCGGGCCATGTTTGAGGAAGGGAAAAGGCTGGCAGCAATTCATGGCGTGGAAAATGTATTTGATTTTAGCCTTGGGAACCCCAATGTTGAACCACCTGACGAAGTAAATAAGGCGATTTTAGAGATTTTAAAGACTGATAATCTCATGAGCATTCATGGGTATATGAATAACTCAGGTTATGAAGAAGTAAGAGCAGCCATCGCAAAGTCGATCAATGCTAAATTCGGCACCTTTTTTACACAAGACAATATTCTTATGACCGTTGGCGCAGCAGGCGGGTTAAACGTAATTTTCAAAACGTTACTAAACCCAAGAGATGAAGTCATTACTTTCGCACCCTTTTTCGGAGAATACAGAAGCTATGTGAAAAACTATGGGGGTGAATTGGTTATCGTATCCCCAAATACGATTGACTTTCAGCCTAATCTTGAAGAATTTAGGACGAAAATCACCCCTCTAACTAAAGCAGTTATCATTAATTCTCCCAATAATCCAACAGGAGTCATCTATTCGGAAGCAACCATAATCAAGCTCTCTGAAATACTGGGGGAGAAGCAAAAGGAATTTGGAACAGACATTTATCTCGTTTCTGATGAACCGTATCGAGAACTTGCATATGACAATGCTGAAGTGCCTTATCTATCAAAATACTATGCGAACACAATAATCGGGTATTCTTTCAGTAAATCCCTTTCCTTACCCGGTGAAAGAATAGGCTATTTAGTGATTCCGAATCAGGCTGCCGATTATGAAGATATTATTACAGCTGCAAATATTGCCAATCGCATTTTAGGTTTCGTTAATGCTCCGTCGTTATTTCAACGCGTCGTTGCTAAGTGCTTATCTGCGAAGGTGAATGTTGAAACTTATAACAGAAATCGAGAACTTCTTTATCAGGGGCTCTCCTCCTTGGGCTATCAGTGTATTAAACCCGCAGGTGCATTTTACATGTTTGTGAAAGCTCCAATGGAGAGTGATGTTGAATTCTGCAACCTGGCCAAGCAGAAAAATATTCTCATTGTTCCCGGCACAACATTTGGCTGTCCCGGTTATATTCGAATTGCCTATTGTGTCGCTTATTCGACAATTGAGAAAGCATTACCAGGCTTTAAGGCTTTAATTGAAGAACTTAAAGAAACTGGGAGGAATACAAATATGAATTACAATTTCGAAATTGTTGAGACTACCGCACAGCCGGTTCTTTCTGTAAGAACTGTTACCTCGGTCGGCAATTTGCCCCAGGAGCTGGGGAAGACTTACAATTTAATCATTGACTACCTTAGGGAAATTGGAGAACAACCGGCGGATACGGCTTTTGCAGCTTATTACAACATGGACATGGAAAATCTTGAGGTTGAGATAGGGTTTCCTGTGGCCAAAGAATTAGCGGGCAAAGGTGAGATTACCGCAAGTCAAGTCCCCGCAGGTAAGAAGGCTGTCTATATGTATAAAGGGGCATATAAGGAAATGGCGCCGGTTTATGAAGCAATGGTAAAATGGATCAACGACAATGGACAACAGCCAACAGGTGTGGTTTATGAGTTTTATTATAATTCACTCATGGAAGTACCCGAGAGCGAACTTATGACAAAGATTGTATTTTTGCTTAAATGATTCAGGAGATGAAAATGCTCGATTTTAAAGCGGCAATTTTTGACTTGGACGGGACATTGCTTGACTCCATGTGGGTATGGGAAAAGATCGACGTTGATTTCCTGGCGAAACGTCGTCTGACCGTGCCGGATAAATACGCTCAAGAAATCTGTTGCATGAGCTTCAAAGAGATTGCGGAATATACGAGAGCTTTGTTTGGCCTGAAAGAAAGCGCGGCAGATATTATGGAGGAATGGAACCGGATGGCGATTGACGAGTACAGTCATCATGTCCGGTTAAAACCTTATGCCAAAGAGTACTTATTATGCTTAAAAGAGCTTGGGATTAAACTCGGCACGGCAACCGCCCTGCCGAAAGTTCTCTATGAGCCGGTACTCAGGAACAATAGGGTTTATGAACTTTTCGACGCATTTTGCTCCGCTGATGAAGTGAGCCGGGGTAAAGAAAGTCCTGATATCTATTTGCTGGCAGCGAAAAAGCTGAATGTTCTCCCTGGCGACTGCATTGTGTTTGATGATGTATTGCCTGCCATTAAAGGAATTGTTTCGGCAGGCATGCAAGCTTATGGCGTATATGACCAATATTCGAAACATGAGCAGGCTCAGATTCGGGAATTGTCAAAAGGTTATATTCGCGATTTCACCGAGATGCTCTAACTGCCTGATATTTGGTAGGACATTTTTGATCCTTGGTAATTTCTTTATCCCCTCTCACTTGGACAGCATGGTTTGTGCTTTCCAAACCTATTGTTCGTTTGAGCTACTTATAGTATGGTATTTATAGGAAATAGATTGATGGGGGTAAGGTCTATGAGGGCTATGGATATATCTTCATACGTCGCAGGAAATAAACTCAGAATTAAGGTTGAGGAACAAAGACGTTTAGATTTCTCTAATGAAGGGATCGGACAAAGATGAAATTGCGCAGGACTACAAGTTAATCCAGGATACGTTCGGCCAAGATTTCTACAATATCTATTTGCGGCAGGAGGTGTTCAACAAATTACTAAAGAAGATATCTCTGTAGCATAACAAAATTCATATGTGATCCAAACGCGAAAAAGCCCGTAGTTTAAATGACTATGGGCTTATCACCCTTTTAAAACTGTAAAAGTCAGGTTATACCATTTAGCTACTTACGTTGAACTGCGAAAGTTGAGATAATAATCTTATTGGTTTTTACCATTTCTAATTTCTAAAACCTTACTCCAAGCATCATTAGTACTTATTTTATCATTAGTTAAATCGTCCTTGAGCTTCTTAAGTGAATCCAACCGATCTAGGTTGGATTCACCTCTGCGATTTAAGCACTCAGACTTACTCTTATTTGGATTAACCTTAATAAAGTCTTCAAGACACTGTTCCGTCACCTGTATCCCTAAATTAATCTGCGAAAGAACTTTATCTTTTGTGGGTACGGTATTTCCCTGCTGTTCGGCTATTTCTTTCTCTCTCTTTTGTATTTCTATTCCTTTTTCTTTTAAATTATCTCCAGCAGCAGCATTTTCATTTATTTCAGCTTCGCTAATAGGAACATTGCCTTTTATAAGCTTATCATGCTCACTGTCAAAATCATTCTTCATCTTAGCTATTTGCGCTAACTTTTGAGAAAGAGTAAAATTTCCGGCAGCTACAATTGTTCCGGTTGTAAGAACAGTAATTAGAACAACTGCAAATACAATTATGACTTTTGATTTTTTCATAATATTTAACCCTCCAATATATTTGCATATTAATTACGTAACAGCTTTCTTTATTCTAATGGCATAAACAGTAACATTAGTATAATCTTCATTAACCCAATTTAGATAATCAATTAGCTTTGTGCCAGACCAAAATCTATCCCAAGTAGTACCATGTTGAGCCATATATAGGTCAGTAGAATCGTAGGCATGTACTACTTGTGAATGATCTATTCCTCCATCTCCCTTATATTGGATTATATCACCTTCATATAAATCTTTATATATTGTATAATATCCTGAATCTGATAATGCTGTAGCTAACCAAACTAAGGGAGTCGAAAATGGAGGATCCTCAGGTTTTGGGTTCGGGTGGAAGATGATCTATCTTCGTGTTCCTAAAAGCTTGGAAATCGATACGGGAAATCTAAACGGTCAAATTCAAATGCTTAACGGCACGTAGTGTCAGGGCTGCGAAAACGCGAGCTTCGTTCGCCCGGGGTCTGGCCCTCTCAAAATTCGATAATATTTTTGAGTCTCGGAAATGTTACATTGGTAATGACTCGCAATAGGGGATTTGTGAAATATAATGATAAAGCACCCTTCTGGGGTGCTTTATCGATAATGAGAATAGTCCAACCTTATTTGCTTAAACAGAAGGGTTTTGAAAAGATAGCACCTTGGCTTTGAATACTTGAATAGAGGCAGCGGTTCGGTAAGAACTGCTGTTTCTATTTTGATGAAAGGATCGAATTATTTCTTCATATTCTTGTCACTTTTTTATACCGTTAGTTAACCAAGATGAAAACGTTTTATATAATTGTTTTGATTTCCCCATCCGGATAATCTTATCAAACATCTCCGGTGCTTGTTCCTCAATGGCTTTCACTTTATCCCGTATATTATTGGACGTTCCTGTAATATCTTGAAACTTTTCACATAAAAACTCATTTTTCCTTTGGATGATCCGATCTGTGGTTGGTGTTCGCGTAATTGGTGGTGGGGTATGCGGACTGTCAAATGTGAAACTTACAGTAGGGCCATTTATCGTGAATTCATCTAAAGGGTAGCCTGCATTCCATAAGCCGGTCACAAACGCGTCACGCATCACCACATTATGCAAAGTAATCGTTATATCCATAATTAATTCCGAAGGGTTTGCAAACTCACCTGGTTTAAAACCTGTTAGCCACCAGTGTTTTCCTTTTCTTGTAAAGAGCGTATGACCGTTCTTTTTTAATGTATAGGACATTTTTAAGAGATCGGTATTGCCTGCACAATCATAATAAGCGCCCCTAAATAAACCGAGAATATTTAGATCAGCTGCTTTTGTATAGACGCCTATCTCGGCCCCGGTGACTAAATCATACTGACCTTTCCAAAGACCAATCATCCATTTTTTTTCGAGATATTCAAAGTAAATAGGTTCACAATCTATTATCATGCCAAAAGGCGCTGCCAATTCATCATAGAGACGACAATAGCCAATATCTCTTTGCCACGGATCCATGGTTGAATAAAAAATGTCCTGTTTTTGATCATAGGAATAACCCGCAATTTCGATGGCATTATCCAATTCGTCATTACCTGTCCCCTCAGGTACGCTGCTGAATAGGTCATCGTTCCTCCTGGTAACCGTTTCGTCCAGGGACTTTTCTATCTGAACGGACATACAAATCGCCCTCCTTAGTACATTTTATTTGGGCGATGCATAATATGGTGCATAAATTCTTGATATTTGATGGATAAATGTTCAAGGAGGAGAACATCTTGCAAAGAGATGCCCATTATTATGCTATTTTAGCATTTTGTCGAGCATGTGGTTTTCAGAAAGGCAGTGCTCAGGTTGTTGCCTATGCCTCACAGTTTGTGGATGATGCTAAAATTAATCTTATGTATTTAAACAATTCCAATGATCTTATTGAGCATGACATTATTGAAAATAAGCCGGCATTATTTAATATGGCTACCTGCCATTCTTATTTTCGTATTAATACATTTAATTACGAGGCTATGGTCAACAATACTATTGCCTTTCATTTTGTGCCAGGTTGTCAAGGTGAGAACTTTACAAAAAAGCTGCGTTGTAAGGAAGAAGCTCCAATAATTCTGGATATTTTAAACGATGTATTTCTTGAGGATAACTTGATTACCTTAGGAATCATTTTGCATGCCTATGCAGATTCCTATACTCACCAAGGGTTTAGTGGGATGTTGAGTAAAGTCAATGATATTAACAATTGTGAAGCAAAAACTAATGTAAAGTTAGGATGGTTATACAAATTCCTTGATTTCCTGGCGCAATTTAGCCGCGAAAAATACGAGAAATTATTTGATGGTATTATGCCTGCTTACGGACATGGTCAAGCTATGGAATTTCCAGATATCCCTTACTTGGTGTGGTCGTATGAATATGATGAGAGTGACGAATTCAGTGGTTCTTATCGGAAGGTCGAGAAAGATAATCAAGAAATATTTATACGAGCTTTTCAGCGCATCAGAAAACATTTGGAGAATTACCTAATTAAACATAATCAATACTTTGACAGTCAGCTAAGGTTTGACAACTTTGATATTCTTTTGGATATGCTTGTCTCGGAGGAGTTTAGGGTAAATAAAAGGGAGAAGAATTGGATAAGACTTTTAATTGAACAGGGATTATTCGATAAGGATGACCGGGAGTTAATAATTTACGACGAAAATAAATGGTTGAAAGAAGCATTTATTAATTTTGACCGAAAAGTGTTTGATAATCGGACAGTGGAAGAAGTACAATTAGCTGATAACTTTTTGAATTCCAACTGGTATCGTTATTATCTCTCGGTTAAATGGTATAAGATAAAATTTTTCGAATACTGTGCCAAATATCAATTAAGCATTCCAAACTAACGTTGAACGAGGCACATTTTTTCGGTGAAAAGAGGACAGTAAAAATACCCCCGAACACTTCGCGATGCATGCAAAGTGTTCGAGGGTTATTCAGATAGTTTATCTATACAGCATGTTTCTGAGAACAAATAATATGGCTATGAGGAATTTTAGGGCTCATCTTTGCTTGTTGTTTAAGAATCGTATGAAGGAAATTCCATTGTACGTCGAGATAGGCGTTAGTCATTTCATTTTCACTCAAGCCTTTGGATTGAAGATAGTCACGAGAGGATGTCTCGAAATCTCGAATAAATAACAGGATATCTTCACCATGAGTTGACAGCATTTTTCACCCTCCATTCGAGAACTTGGCTAAGTCTCATCCTATTTTGTAATATATACTGGCTTATCCTTATTATAGAGAATCACCGTTGAAAATTCTGTTGGAATAGGGAGCTAATCACAGAATAAAAGAAGAAAGATTGGTGAACTAACGAGATCTTTTGGTTATTCTAGAATCTTGGATAGCAGCATGCGGACATTTAAGAACATGACCTTGTGTTGCAAGCAGGAATTTTCCATCCCCCCATTCATAGTTACGACGGACATGAGACAATTAGAACGTAGATGTTTATAAAAATGCCAATACAAAAAGAAAAAGGGCTTCGGCGGAATTAATACCGAAACCCTTGCTAACTGGTCGTTGAATGGTGGAGGTAAGCGGGATCGAACCGCTGGCCTCTAAAATGCGAATCTAGCGCTCTCCCAGCTGAGCTATACCCCCAACTAGCATTTATTATAGTCTAATGATCTTAAATTGCAAGTTTCTTGCAGAGATTATTTGAGGATTTCCGCGTCCGGAAACCCTCGCATGCGCAAGGCCTAGAAGATTAAACTACTAGACTTTACTTATTTATACATTAACGCAAAATGTGTCGAAAATCAATATGTAATTTATAGGAAAAAGCACCAAATAATTATCCTAGTTTTACCATTAAAATCAACGTAATATGTGAGTGACCAAATTATGTTAAGGAAAGAAAGGTGTAGCAAGGGAGGGAAGAACTTCTTAAACACCAGGAGGAAATCGCAAGGAAAAGGCGAATAAGATAGAACAGAACCGGAACGATTAACAGTTATGTGTTTTTGACCTCGATTAGGAGGAGACAACCTTGATCCAAGCTATTCTCTTTGACCTTGAGGGAACGCTGATAAATGTCGATATGACGGAGTTCATGCGCAACTATCTTGGAATCCTGGCCCCTCGCTTTGCGCATCTTCTTCCACCTGATAAGTTTTCCAAACAACTCTTAAGATCTTTGGAAACTGCGCAAAGTGACCCCAAACCTGGGCAGACCAATATACAGACGTTTTACGACGACTTTAGTAAAGCTACGGGGCATTCCTTACTCACACTGAGGCCAATTTTTGAGGAGTTTTATGAATCCGATTTCCCCGCGTTGCAATGTCTGGTTCAGGCCATTCCTCAAGGGGTTAAAGTGGTTGAGAATGCTATTCAACAGGGGTTTTTAACCGCTGTTGCTTCGAATCTGTTGCTGCCATTAAGTGCCATGCGGGAACATGTCCGCTGGACTGGACTTACGGCAGATCATTTTACGGTCATTCCTGCCGTGGACAATTTCCATTTTTTTAAACCCCAACTCGGATTTTTTAGAGAAGTTGCTGAAATCCTTGGCGTTAAACCTGATAGTTGCTTATTAGTCAGTGGGCAGACACGGGACATAATCTGTCGAGAACTGGGGATGAAGATGTTTTTCGTAGGATCAATAGGCTTAGAGGAGCAGACTGATTACGCAGGCAATCTCGACGATCTCTTCCGTTTGATTAGTCAAGGCAATTTATAGTGAATAAATCATCTCAACGATCTGTTATATAATGAAATACGATATTTCTTTACAACATAGCGACGAAAATTCTCGACACAATAGCAAGACTCCGAGTGATCGCAGAAACCGACCTCGAGTTTACCGACTAAATGGTGGTGCAGAATATATACATTAACGTATAAGTGATTCACCCGCTCGTTTACAATTAAATAGTGGCACGCGGCGAAATAGAAAAACACTAACATGACCATACTCATGATTAACCCCCTCCCTGGCAAAAACCAAGGAAGAAACACAATACATAACCCAAGGAATAAAAGAAAAAACATCTCGATCGCTTCCTGTAGTTTAGCGATTTTCCACTCATTATAACGACCAAGAAACTCATAGAATAGCTTAGACATACGTACTGAGGGAACCGGTAGATGCTGGTTCCCTTTGGTTTTGAGTACGGGCTGACAAAGTATTCCCACCCTTATCCATCCCTTCTTGCCGGAAGATAAAGAAAACCCGGCTAAGAAATGTTAACTAAAGTTCCATTATCGCAGCTTCATCCCGATCAAGTTTTTTCATACATGCTTTTAAGCGCGTTCGCAAGACGGAATCGCTTATGGCCTCCCGCATCTGACGCAAGAGATCTATGGTTCGCCTGAAAACGCTGATGATGTCACCCTCATCGAGATTGCATAAAGCTTGTACTTCAACGAACGTTTTGCCTAGACTCCAGGCGTAGGTAATCCCCGCTACGCGTGGATCGTATCTTATTGCGTCTTCGCCGCAAATGCTTTGGATGTACTCGCAGATTTCTTTGACCGGCGCGGTATCAAAAACCCCGGTACGCTGAAACATATCATTTTTCCTTGCTTCGAAGTCGATGCTGGACAGCAAGGCATTAAGTTGATCGTCGTCAATTTGGGTGAATACGTCCGAGTAAATTAGTTCGGTAACCAGAAGTTCCTGCACATAAATACGACTGGCACAAGTACCACGGGGCAGGAGTTCATTTTCCCGTAAATAGCCTATTTGACGAAGGTGAGTTTTCTTGTATTCAAATTCGCGGAAGAAGGCATTTTCCTCCGGAAGACCCTCTAAGGCTGTTTGAAGCTCTTTACGGCGTTGTTGGATTGTTAAGTAGGCCTTGCTATGCTTCTTGCAGTTATCTTGTCGTGCTGAGGGGCAACTCTTCGGAGACAGGGCTAACAGTCTATCCCATGCCCGGATTTTTCGAGCCATTTCTCGTCCGTAAACGCGGGTTTGTTTTCGGGGCCCTAAAGCTTTATATGTTTTCTTCAGCCGCACTAATTCCTTCCATTTGGGGTGATGCTTCAAGGGACAGATATACGTGCCAACTGCTTCGCAGAGGTGATGTTGCGCCCCTTCAAGTTGTTGCTGGATCTGGGCTAATTCGGTGTGCAGATGTTTGGAGCTTAAGTGGTAACTGTAAGCGGCAAAACTTTTTTGAAAGTAAGTTTCTATTTGCTCCTGCGAAAGAGTGGCTGTGAGATTAAGAACTGTATTGTAAGTAAGTCTAAATTGGCTGGTAAGTGGTTCGAGGCGATCTAACTGGAATTTAGGGGGCGGATTTTTTTCCATATAAGTTAAGTCCACGAGAGCAAAAGAAAACCCTTTTTCATCAATTCCTCTTCGCCCTGCGCGACCGGACATTTGGAAAAATTCATGGTTCGCAAGCGGACGGAAATTGCGTCCGTCATATTTACTGAGGGAGTCAAAACAAACGGCTTTGACGGGATAATTAATTCCCACACTAAAGGTTTCAGTGCAGTAGAGTACTTTGATTAAACGTTCTAGAAAGAGTTCTTCAACCACAACTTTTTGGGAGGGGAGCAAACCTGCATGATGATAGGCAATCCCTTTAGAACACAAACGCTTGAGCTCGCGAGTAGACGCTGACCAGTTGATTTCAGGACCGAAGAGCGAAAGGAACTTATTTTCAACCATACGGCGTTCCGGAGATCTTAAATAGCTGGCAATCGAGGATAATTCCATGGCTTTTAAAGTACACTGTTTTCGGCTGAAAACGAAAAAAAGTGCAGGAAGATGCTCACGTTGTATCGCACGAATGAGATCCAGGTGGGTTGTTGGGCCAAAGGGTTTTTCATCGTGAAGACGATCTTTGAGTTTCTGGCGATAATAATGCCATAATCGATCATAATCGACAAGACCAGTGTCTTTCGTGTAGTAGAAGTATTCTATAGGGACAACCCGCTTGGATTCTTCGATGAGGGCAACATCCTCATGCCGTATGGATTTGATCCAATCCACCAAATGCTCTGCATTAGCAATTGTGGCACTTAAACCCAGGATTTTCATTTTCGGGGGTGCCAGAATAATAGACTCTTCCCATACTGTTCCGCGTTCCTCGTCATTAAGCCAGTGAATTTCATCAAAGACAATATGCGAGACCTTGTTGAGATTAGGATCTTCCGTGATGACTTGATTGCGGAAGACTTCTGTCGTCATGATAAGAAGGGGAGCGGTTGGGTTAAGGACAACATCCCCAGTCATGATACCTACCGCCTCTTCCCCAAACTGTACCTTGAAGTCCCTGTATTTTTGATTGCTTAACGCTTTAATGGGTGCCGTGTAGATCACTCTTAATTGTTCGTTCATTGCTTTTTCAATCAAGTAATCAGCTACAAGAGTCTTACCGGTACCGGTAGGAGCAGCAACAATGACTGATTTTCCAGCATCAATGGCACCCAGTGCTTCTTCTTGAAAAGAGTCGAGGATAAAATGGTGATAGGTGCGCTTAGACATGTGAGTCAGCTCGTTTCTAATTTCATTTTACTAATATTAACAAAATGGCGGATAATGGTCAATTTTGAGTAGGGAATGGTCTGAATGACCGCCGGAATCCATATGATGAAACTAGAGACAAGGGCAAAGGCTAGGAGGGGATCAGCGGTGTCTTCGTTGCGATTAGAGATTGAGCAGGTGATGGGACTCAAGTTTCCAGAGAAAAACGGAGAATCAATAGTCCGGTTTGAGGAATCAATGGAAATTCCACGTGCGGCGGAAATGTTAATGAGGGGATTATATCGCGATCCCGAACGGGTACGCCAAGGATTTAAATTATTGCATCAAGAAACCGGATCGTTGATAGATATTCTCATGCCCCGGCGTTCCCGTTTACGTGAATGGGCGGATTCCCTGCCGGATCGTCCCAGAGACGCGGAATCCTTCTTAAAAGAAACATCAGACCAACTATTAATAAGAGAACAACGTTTAATTCAGACTGAACGAGACTTAGTGGATCAACTCAAAGAGTGCGGGTTAGAGGACGTTTTCCCTATCCCGCTATCTGCTTTTGGAATTTGTACTTATCGAGATCCCAGCGTTAAACTATTTCTCAAGCCCTTGGGGAGGTTTGCAGAAATCATCCAAATAAATCCGGAGTCCTTACGACAGGCTGTGCGTATTCATTTCTTATTTTTACTCCTCTTAATTGCCGGAGCTGACTTGGATGGGCAAGTATATTCCAGGGGAGGAGAAGATGAGCTGATTCATTGGCTAACGAGTGTATATACTGCCCGATATCTAAAAGGCCAATCGACAGAACTGCTTCAGTGTTATCAGGAATGGATTAAAGCCTGGGGAGGAAAACCACCGAATCAAAACTTGATTAACGAACGAACGTGTGAAAAGATACGAGCTGCCATGGTTTTCTGGCGGCGTCAGTTGAACATAAGTTGGGAAGAATGTTGGCACATTATTAATCAACTGGAAAGTACTGAAACTCTAATGTAATATTTCTTATCAAGCGCCATTTCTGATCTCTTGGCGGATGTTTTGCATAGTATAATGAAGAGACTTAGGTCTTCTGGTCAGATAGTATAAACTGACGTTTATATACTATTCATAATTCCAAGGAGGAATTAGAGTATGGTTGACATAGCATTGACTCAAGCACGCATACAACCGACCATCAACACCCCTTTTAGGGTAGCGGCATTATTTGTAACCATAGTATTGTCCGCAATTATCCTAATAAATGCAAGCTAATTGGACAAGTGTCCAATTAAATTTGATTATTTTTTTAGTTTGTTCGTTAACATTTGCCAGAAACGATTTGTTTCATAACCAAGACGCCAAATGGCAACGCCTTTTAGACTATAACTCTTGACAAATCCGAAGCGAATCTTTGCGGATAGTTCATTTTCATACCATACTGTATGTCTGACTCGTTCTTTCCAATAATAGAAGTAAGGTTCAACAGCGGAGTCAGACCAAAGGATGCGTGCGTTGGTTTGAGCGATCAATTCGGGAATATCCCGCATGGGAAGAATTCGAGTTGGTTCGCCGGACCAATCGTAACCATAGACAGGAACTCCCAATAGTATTTTTTCGCGAGGAATGTAGCGGAGGGCATAGTCGAGCACTTTGGTCATCCAAGGTAAACTTGCTATAGGACCGGGTGAACCGCCGGAGTAGTGCTCGTCATAGGTCATCAAAGTAATTGAATCGCAGAACCGCCCAATTCCAGCAAAGTCATAACCCGGAGCTGCCCACTCTGTATGTTTCGCAGGTATAGCGATGGTTAATAATAACCCTCGTTCATGTAAGGAGGCTCTTAGGGATTCCAGAAAAGTTAGAAATGGAATTCGATAAGAGGCTTCTACGCCTTCAAAATCCAAATGTACTCCTGCTGCATCAGGAGGAAGCAAATTTATCATATGGCGTATGCAATTCTGCTGAGAAGAGGCGGAAGATAAAACAGAACGCAAAGGCAGTGGATCAAAGATTTTCCCGTTAAAATTATGAAAGAGAATAAGTGGCGCAATGCTCCGCGTAGTGATCTCTTGAAGTGCGAGTCCATTAACTTGACCTTTGAATCGACCATCAGGCTGTAGCTGAAAGGCAAAATCAGCAATAGCATCAATGTGGGAACCCTGTCGGCGAAGGGAGTTTATTGAGCGCAAGTCTCCTTGGAAATCCTCAGATATATAACCGAGTATCCATAATCGTTTGTCTATAAGGCGTCGTGCTTTGGGTGTCCAATTTGAATTCAAACAGGTCTCCTCCTCATGTTGCAATACTCCTAGGATAAGATATGAGGAGGAAGAGTAGAAATTTCTTTTTCGTAGTGGTAAAATAAGTAAACGGAGGTACTTGGATGAAGAGGGGTTTTTGATCTGCATTCGGACGGCTCCAGAAACTTATTGAAATAAATACGCCCAAAAAGGATGACTATGCAGAAAGATTAGTTTGCTTCTGAATAGTTGCTCTGCTATACTGACCGTGTGCTTGTTAAGACATGTGTATTGTCGCGACTGCGTGCATGGCAAATTGCATTTGTGGAGATAATTATGGATTTTTTGGGTAAAGATAAAGCGACTTATGTCAAAGAGACTTTTAATTCTATTGCTGGACATTATGATTTTATGAATAGCTTAATGAGTCTTGGAATGGATAAAAGATGGCGGCGTTTTGCAGTAAAACGAGTCGGTGCAAAGCCTGGTATGCATATTCTTGATGTTTGCTGCGGGACAGGGCAGCTTTCTATGGAACTGAGCAAAGTCGTCGGTGCGGAAGGAAACGTAACTGGTTTAGACTTTTCGCAAAATATGCTTGAGGTGGCTAAACATTCATTGATCCACTCCTCAAATCCGGGTCATATCCGATTCGTCCAAGGGAATGCAATGGAGCTTCCTTTTCCGGATCTAACTTTTGATGGCGTAACGGTGGGCTGGGGATTACGTAATTTGCCGGATTTGCGTCAGGGATTACGAGAGATGGTACGCACAGTTAAGCCTGGGGGTAAGGTCGTATCCCTGGATATGGCTAAACCATCTCTTCCCGTGTTTAAACAAGCTTATTGGGTATATTTTGAAAAACTCGTTCCTTTAATGGGCAAAATATGGGCTAATAAAGCCAGTGCCTATCAATATTTACATGACTCCGCCCGTGAATTTCCGGCTCAGGACGAACTGGTCCGGATCTTTACAGAGTGTGGATTAATTAACTCACATTTCGATAATTTAGCCGGCGGTGTTGTTGCCATTGTGACTGGTACGAAACCTGTAACTTAACAAGGTGTGCGCTGTTAATTCAAGGGATGAAACTTGGGGCGCATTACATGCCGATTGGTGTGTTCCGCATAACATACAGTAGCGTTGGTGAAAAATTCACAACGCTACTATAATATTTATGATAAAATTATGTAAAGTTTAATGACAAGGATGTGAGCGCTTTGAATTTACATCTGGGAGTACGGGGTCAGGCACAAACTATTGTAACTTCCCAAGCTCAGAGTCGCAAACCGGGATTGCAGTAGTGGAAGGATTTTATACGTTATCTCAAATAACGACCTGGGAACAAGTGATTGATAAATCTCGCTTTATTGCGATTGCAGTTCCGCTAACGTCACTCGTACAAATAGAAAAAGCCATGCAGGAAATCCGTGAAGATTACCCCAACGCGCGACATTATGTCTATGCCTATCGATTGCGCGAGGGATTGATTGAGAAGGCTTCTGACGATGGTGAACCGCAAGGAACCGGCGGTCGCCCGATACTCGATCTTCTGCAACATCGGAATGTCTGGAATGTTCTATTGGTTGTAGTGAGGTATTTTGGGGGAGTGCTTCTTGGGACAGGGGGACTATCCAGAGCATATGGCGGAACTGCCCGGCAAGTAATAATTGAAACTGAACTGAAAAAATTAGCTCTTTATTGTATTATTGCATTGCGTGTACCATATGAATGGTTTGAGCCACTAAAGTATCAGTTCGATCAACATAATTGGATAATTAAAAAGGAAGAATTTACTGAGGTCGTCAAACTTCTTGTTAAGGTTCCCGAACAAGAAGTCGAGTTATTCAAAAAATGGATTGATGATTTTACTCGGAAACAAGTGCATTATGAGCATCTGAGTGTTGTTTGGGATTGATTTACTGTCCGGTTAATGACTTCCCGAATCTTTTCACTGATAACCAGGATTACATGTTTTGGGGGTACACGCATGATACGCATTGGACATAACCCGAATACTAATATGTTACCGATGTTTCATTTTTTACCGAAAGAACATCCTTTACTGGAATCGATCACTGCGGAACCTACGGGACATAATGCCATGTTGTCTGATAGACGCATTGATATGGCTCCGATTAGCGCATTTTCCTATGGAGAACATTGGCAAGATTATACGATGTTGCCAAACCTTTCTGTTTCCGCCAAAGGACGGGTAGGCTCGATCCTCTTGTTCTCTAAAGTTGCTCTGAAGGATTTAGATGGCTTGACCGTTGCTCTGACAAATACATCTGCAACTTCTGTGAATCTGACAAAGATTTTGCTCCATCATTACTTCGGAGTAGTTCCACGTTACCTGACCATGCCATCTGATCTTCAAGGGATGTTGGCCAGGGCAGACGCAGCGCTTCTGATCGCGGATGCGGCCATTCAAGCAGCGCTTCTTCATCCGGATTGCCATATCTATGATCTGGGCGAAGAATGGCTTTATCATACCGGCTGCTCCATGACTTATGCTGTTTGGGCTTTCCCAAAAAGGCTGATTTTTGAGCGGGAAAGAGAATTAAAGGCGGTATATCATTTGCTTCTAAACGCTAAAGCGAAGGCATTGTGCAACATGGAGGATATTGTAAAGACTAGCCAGACCATGCTTGGGGGATCGCTGCAATATTGGAGGAATTATTTTGCCCGGTTTAGTTATGGATTAGATCAAACGATTGTCACAGGACTAAAAAAATACTTGGATTTGTGTTTTGAGCTGAAGTTGTTGTCAAGTCGTCCTTTGTTACAGTTTTGGCCGGAGGAGTAAAATATGGGATGTAAAAGATATTCCCCACCCAAAAGGGGCGGGGAATAATCGGAGGTTTTCATATAATCAGTCCCACTTTATAACCTTCATGTACAGCATCCATAATGTTGCCAGGTTTGAGGCAATCGCCTACGGCATGCAATTCCGGTACAAATTCCTTTAATTCGTCCTCCAAGCTATTTTGGGCTGTCTGACCCACGGCAATGACAATAGAACTTGCCTCGATAAATTCCTCAGTACCATTCCTTTCGATTAGTAATCCATTAGCTTTAATTTCTTTTGCCAAGGTGTTCGTTAACAGTCGGACCTTATAATCTTCCAGTTTAAACATTAAAGGCACTTTTATGCCAAAGAATACCCCTTCAGCGACACTTGGCAATGCTTCGACAACCGTAACAGAAACGCCCTTTTCGCCTAATAATTCAGCTAATTCTACTCCAACCTGTCCGCCACCGATAATAACTACTTTTCCACTTAGGGTGATGTTATTTTTCAAGATATCATTAGCCAAAAAGACATTGTTTTGGGTAATCCCCTTAATAGGCGGTAGGATACCCTTGCCTCCAATTGCCAAGACCACTGCGTCCGGATTAAACTCTTTAATCAGCTCTTTGTTGGCCTCTTTACCCAGTTCGACGTCAATTTTCAATTGGCTGACAGTGTGCCGAAAATAATTTGTTATTTTTTTAAGTTCAGCTTTGCGTGGAGGAAGTTCAGCAAGTAAGACTGTTCCGCCCAGTTGCTGTGCTTTTTCCCAAATTGTAACTTTATGCCCTCTGCGTGCTGCGATAATAGCTGTTTCTAATCCCCCGGGTCCTCCGCCGATTACCAGGACTTTCTTTGCCCGTTCCGCAGGGACGGGCTGCATGGAGTGATCTCCCTCTCTTCCCGTGACAGGGTTCATGATACAGGTAATGGGTAAGTCACGCGTGAGATAGCCCAGACAACCTTGACAACAGGATACACACGGACGGATATCACGATTTTTTCCTGCGCTGACCTTATTTACCCAATCGGGATCGGTAATCAACGGGCGACCGATGGTGATCATATCCGCCCGATTTTCCAGGAGAACATTTTCGGCAAACTCAGGTGTACGAATCATGTTCCCTGCCATAACGGGTATAGTTGTGCCGATTTTAATATTTTCAGCGAGGTGAACTATGCAACCTTCCGGAGTACCGATCGGAGCCTCGGCAGATATAAAATCCCGTTCAGTCAGCACAGCGCCAAAGCCTGTAGATACGCTGATGGCTTCGATGCCGGCTGATTGTAAACGTCGTGCTATTTCACGTATTTCCAGTAATGTATTGCCGCCTACCGGTTCCTCGCCATTCATCCTGCATATCAAGGGGACATTGCCCATTTCCTTTTTCATCCTTTGGATAATTTCCAAGGTGAATCTTAACCTGTTTTCCAGGCTTCCCCCATATTTGTCGGTACGTTTATTAGCCCAGGGTGATAGAAACTCACCGCAAAGATACATATGTGCACAATGCAAACCGACAATTTCGAATCCAGCCTCTATAGCCCTTCGTGCAGCTTGACCGAACTTTTCTACAATATCCTCAATTTCTTCAATCCGCAGTTCTCGAGGCACAACATATCCGGGAAAAGGATGCCCAATAATCGAGGGCCCTACAGGGATTATCCCTCGTGTAACCTCCATACAGCCATTCTCAGGCGATACACGACCCGCCCTCCTGCCTGCATGAGAAATTTGGATTGCCGCACGGGCACCATGCTTTTTAATGACAGTACTCAATTTCGTGAGCATAGGAATGTATTTATCGTCATCAATGCTGACGGGGTTTTTTGTGTTGTTGCCAATGGGAAAATCAACGATCCCATCCTCAACGCAAATCATGCCTACTCCTCCACGGGCACGGGCCTCGTAGTAATCAAGCATTTGTTGTGTTACATAACCATCCTTGGCATAATTGTTCGTTATCGATGGCATTACTACCCTATTTCGAACTTCCAGATTTCCGATTTTGATTGGTGTAAGTAATTTCATTTTGAAATGCTCCTCTTCTGCTGTATTTGGATTTAGCACTGGAAATAGCTACAAACCCAATAATACCAGTACTTTGGAGATTTTCTTCGACTAGTATTATACCAGATTTGGCAAGTAATAAAATACCGTTTTCTCTCGAATCGAAAAGTATTATCCAGATTTCGTTTTCACACCATTATACCATGTTTGGCAGGGTTTTTGTTTAATACTTCATTTTCTCTAACTTATAGGGGTGTTATTCCGTGCCGGACAAACGGTGGGGTAAGCAATTATAACAAAAGTGGTGCTTTACCATTAAAGATGTTACAATAGGCAAAGGAGAAGATAGTTGCTAAGCCCGCCTATAATGCACGTTTTGGCGTCTATCGGTAAAGATGTTAGGGAAGGGGCATGGCACGATATGGGATGCTGGGTGTACCTTGCCAGATGTGGCAACAATACACTTTATACGGGTGCAACGACGGACCTCTTAAGGAGGGTGCGAGAACATAACAGCAGGTCTTCAAAAGGGAACGGGGCAAAGTATACAGCCTCGCATCTTCCAGTTTCTTTGGCACAAGCATGGGAGGTAGGCACTTGGAGTGATGCCCTTAGGTTAGAACATGCAATAAAAAGATGCCTGCGACCGGAAAAGGAACAATTGATTAAGAAACCGAAACTGATTTATCGACTTGCCGAGCGACGTAATTTGACCTTCTTCATAACAGAGACTTCTCAGAATTTACTGAAACAGGCGGATTATCATCCGTGACACAACGAATAGATTGTAAATAATTATGCAAGTTTAAGAGCATGGAGGAAAACGAATTGTACGAAAGCACACGGGGTAATCTTTCCGGACAGAGTGCATCGCAGGCGATTACATTAGGCATGGTACCAAGCGGGGGGCTCTTTGTTCCTTCAACCTTTCCCGCCTTGAATTGGCAGGACCTGCAGGGGTTAACGTATCGTGACGTCGCCCAACATGTCATGTCCCCATATTTACCTGAGTTCTCACAGGACGTCCTCTCCGATATTGTAAACGTCTATGCAGATGGAACATTTGACGGGCTTAATCCCGCACCTCTGATTTCTGTAGGAAATTTTGGAGTACTGGAGCTTTGGCACGGGCCTACGGCAGCGTTTAAAGATATGGCATTGCAAGTGTTACCAGAATTATTGAAAGTCAGCCTTGATTGTTTGGCTCTGGATACAGACGTCTTAATTCTCGTGGCAACATCCGGGGATACAGGAAAGGCTGCGTTGGAAGGGTTTAAGAATAGAGAAGGTACGCATATTGTTGTCTTTTACCCGGAGGGTGGCGTCAGCGCCGTTCAAGAACGTCAGATGACAACTACTGAAGGGATGAATACCCACATAATTGCCGTTAAGGGAAACTTTGACCAATGTCAAGCCGCAGTAAAACGTATTTTTGCAATGGACACTTTGAAGGCGCAGTTACAAGAAAAACATTTGATCTTTTCCTCGGCCAATTCCATCAATTTAGGAAGGCTTATACCTCAAATCGTTTATTATTATTGGGCCTACTTGCAAGCGGTGGAGCAGGGGAAAGTTTCTCCCGGAAGCAATATGAATGTGGCGGTTCCTACCGGGAATTTCGGTAATTTACTGGCAGCGTATTATGCTAAACGCATGGGGCTTCCTATTGACCAAATTATATGTGCTTCGAATAAAAATAATGTTTTGGCAGATTTTTTTGCAACCGGGGTATATCAAAGTCGGCGAGCGTTTTTTAAAACAAGCTCACCATCTATGGATATTTTGGTATCGAGTAATTTTGAGCGTTTTCTATATGAGATGAGTGAGCGAGATGTGCAAAAGATTCGGACTTGGTATGATTCGAGTAACCAGGGGACGTTTACAGTCGATCCAGTCACTTTAAAACTTTGTCAAGAAACAGTCTTTGCCGGGTGGGCGAATGAAGAGGAAACTCAAGAGACAATATCCCGAAGTTATAAAGCCTATCAGTATGTTTTTGACCCTCACACGGCAGTTGCCATGACAGTCTATGAAAACTATCTTGCCGCGACAAACGATCAAACTTTCACTGTTATCGCCTCAACGGCAAGTCCCTTTAAATTCTCTTCGGATGTTTTAAAAGCTTTAGAAGGGGAGGAACAGGCGAGTTTGAGGGATGAATGGGTTGCCCTTGAGGATCTAAGTAAATTGACTGGGTGGAAAATACCGTTGGGGTTACAAGGGTTAGATGAAAAACCCGCTAAAACGGTTGAGGTGTGTGTACCGGAAGGGATTACCGGGGTGCTGCAAAGAATGTTTACGTGAGGTGAGGAAGTATCTTAGCACGTTCTGAGGGAAGTGTATTAGCATCCTACGGCGATAAGTGTTCGTCATGGGCCAGCGCCTTCGGCGATAGTCTCCACCGGAGACTATCGTGATCGACACGTTCCATCGCTATTCGCTTGACGCTAAAGCTAAAACGCAAACCTCTGGGCTTTCTGCATGTAAACCATATATTCAATTTTAACATGATTTTTACATCCGTCAAAACTCAGATATCTTGGTACTTCGTGGAATAAACAGTTACGGAGTGGTGGACAAACCTGTCACGTTGAAGGTATAAATTAAGGAGAGAGGATTTATCCTCTCTCCTTAATTTATTGTTCAGCTGAAAGCGCTTTGGGATAGGAACCCAACAGTTTCACAGAGATGTTAGCTTCTTTAAGGGCCCATAAAACATCTTGAATGGGAGGAGCGAAGACATAACCGTCCACATCCACAAAGAAAATGTATTCGCCCAGTTTTCTTTTCGAGGGACGTGATTCAATCCGGCTTAAATTGATCTGGCGTTTGCTAAATTCGCCCAGAATACGGTATAGAGAACCCGGTGTATTTTCTGCGACAATTAGAAAAGATGTTTTATTTTCGCCATCCGACATATCCGCAAGGGCATGGCCGACAAGTACAAAACGTGTGGCATTCAGAACGATATCTTGAATACCTTCTTGAAGAATATGAAGATTATAGATGCAAGCGGCCCGACGGGGGCCGATAGCGGCGCAGTTTCCTTGGCTGGAGGATATCTTACGGGCAGCCTCAGAGTTGCTCAGACAAGGTATTTGTTGAGCATGAGGGAGGTGTTTTTCGAGGAAATCCCGGCATTGCCCCAGGGACTGCTCGTGAGAATAAACTTTTTCTATCTGTTGAAGCGGCATGGGTTGAAGCGTCAAAAGACATTGCTCGATCGGATAGATGAATTCATGGGTGATAAATAGATGTTCAGTTTGTCCAAGTGTATCCATAGTCGCGCCAACTTGTCCTTCTGTGGAATTTTCCAAAGGGACAAAGGCCCAGTTTATTTCGTTATTTTCACAGGCCAATAGTAAGCGTGGTATTGTTGGGAATGAAATAAGCTCAGGCAGTGTTTCGCTAAATTCAGAATGAGCGGCTATAAATAAATGGATTGCCTCTTCGGTAAAACTCCCTTTTGGTCCAAAATAGCCTATCTTATTCATACTTCAATCTCCTTCTTTGAAACGGAAAAGGTCTGCCCCATCCGCTTAAAGAGACGATTCAGAACCTTGTTGCACACCCTTATGGTATTCATCTTCATTGTTCGATGTTATTTTTACTATCATAATACAGATAGATATTTATGACAAGTGTGTTAAAGTTGGGTGATGTTAACACACTTGCGAAGGAGGCTAAAATCGAGTAAAATGGAAAATGGAAGGCTGGGGAACCTTCCGGGGGGATTAGTGGATCAAGCGGAAGAAACAGGCAGTGGAACGTACGCTGCCTGTTTCGCTTTTGGAAAACAAAGTTCCTGGGAAATGGTAATTTGCGTTTCGTCTGTATATAATAAGTGAAACTATATTTCTGGAGGGAAAATTATGGAACAACGAAGCCTGAAGTCTAGAACAGAAATGCCGGAGGCGACCAAGTGGCATTTGGAGGACATTTTTTCCGATAATGATCAATGGGAGAAAGAGTTCGCCCACGTTGAAAAACTTTTAGACGAAGGGAAAAAATTTGAGGGGCATTTAGCAGATGCTCCGGCAACTTTAATCACGTGTTTTGAGTGGCTGGATGATTTGAGTTTACAAATTGAAGAAGTATATGCTTATGCTCGAATGCGACGGGATGAGGATAACCGCAATGCCTACTATCAAGCCTTGACAGATCGTGCAGGCACCCTGGCTGTGAAGGTGAGCAGCGCAGTGTCCTTTGTGGTCCCGGAATTGTTAGCTCTGCCTGAAGGGCGGTTGGAGGAATTCCGCGCAACGTCCGAAAAAATGGAACTATATAACCGCGCGCTAGAAGAAATCCTGCGTAAAAAAGGGCATATTCTCAGTTCAGTCGAGGAAAGATTATTAGCAGAAGCCGGAGAATTGGCGGAGGCCCCTGGGGCAATTTTTTCTATGGCCAATAACGCAGACTTGAAATTTCCGAATATTGTTGATGAAACGGACCAATCAATCGAACTGACCAAGGGAAATTTTATTAAGTTCATGGAAAGCCATGAACAGGGTGTACGAAAAGCGGCCTTTGAGACGCTTTATCATACGTATGAGAAGCAAAAGAATACGTGGGCGGCAACCTTGAATGCCAGTATAAAATCCGACGTTTTTTTCGCCAAAGCCCGGAACTATCCTTCGGCGATTGAGGCTTCCTTAGATGATGATCGTGTTCCCTTAAAGGTGTATGATTCCCTAATCGATACGGTTCACGAATTTCTGCCCCAGATGCATCGCTATGTCCGACTGCGTAAAAAAGCTTTGAAACTTGATGAGTTGCATATGTTTGATATCTATGTTCCAATTGTTCCCGAAACGACAATGGTGATAACTTATGAAGAAGCCAAAGACATGATAATTGAGGGACTGAAGCCGTTAGGACAAGACTACCTTCAAATTCTTGAAGGAGGATTCCGGAAAAAATGGATTGATGTATATGAAAATGAAGGAAAGACCAGCGGCGCTTATTCCTGGGGAACTTATCGCTCCCATCCCTATGTCTTACTCAATCATCAAGACACGCTGGATTCTATGTTTACCCTTGCCCATGAAATGGGACATTCCTTGCATACCTTTTTTTCCAATCGTGAACAACCCCATCTCTATGCGGGCTATAAAATTTTTGTGGCGGAAGTTGCTTCTACTTTAAATGAAGCGTTGGTTATGGAGCATCTCTTAGAAACTACAAAAGACCCTAAAACCCTCGCTTATTTGATTAATCATTATCTGGAGCAGTTCCGAGGTACTGTTTTCCGGCAAACCATGTTTGCTGAATTTGAGAAGAAGATTCACTCGGTTATCGAAGTAGGTGGCGCTTTAACTGCCGACGCCCTATCTGAAATTTATCGTAATCTAAATGCCGTCTATTATGGCTCAGAGGTGATCCTGGATCCGGAAATTGCTTTAGAATGGGCGCGTATTCCACATTTTTACAATGCGTTTTATGTTTATAAATATGCAACCGGATTCTCTGCGGCGATGGCCTTTGCTCGGGCAATTTTAGATGAAGGGGAGCCGGCTGTGGCGAGATATTTGGCATTCTTAAGCGGTGGTAATTCGGATTATCCGATTGAATTGTTACGTAAAGCCGGTGTTGATATGGAGACTCCTATTCCTGTACGAAATGCCCTCCAGGTCTTTACGGGACTTGTAGAACGTTTGGAGACATTACTGGCGTAAGCTAGGGTTTGACTAAGGCTTGGAAACGAGGATCTTTACGGACGGATGCAAAATCCTTTTCGTCACGGGCAACTTCCTTGACATCAGGGTCAAGGTTGATCGCCGGTTGAAGATATTCCAGGACTTTGTCAACATTCCCAAGACGTCCGTATATGCTTGCGATGCCGTAATAACTCCATGTATCACGATCATCGAGTTGTAAAGCCTTTTGATATGCGGCAATGGCCGGGTCCCAGCGTCCGGCCAGTTCATTGGCTAAGCCTTGGTTGAAATGGCCATAGACAAACGTAGGATTCAGACCAAGGGCTTGCTGTATTAGGGCAAGTCCTTGGTCGTAGTATCCCTGAAAGGCTAAGGTCGCTCCCTTGGCGTTTAGTGCTTCATAACAATGAGCGTCAATTGCCAACGCTTGATTGAAGAGGGCAAGTGCCTCTGGAAATTGGCGTTGATAATAGAGTTTGAGCCCTTGGTTATACAAAGCCAGTACTCTTGAATCAGAGACATGGAGTAGGGGAACACTGTTGGATTCGCCAGAGACAGCCGATGGCTCAACGGGTGATGGAGAAGAAGTCATTGGAATGTTGGTTGGCGTTGCTTTGTACTTTGGAAAGTAATAAAAAACGATTATCAAAGTGATAATCAGGGGGATACCTGCCAATAAAATGTGCGATAATCTTAAATGTTTCAACATAAACCCTCCTTTGCGCTGTCCATGGATGGACGAGTGTCCCTGCAGCCTATTATAGCATTTCATAAATGAATTCATAAGACTAAAGCCTATTTTAACCCCTTTACATTTTGGAAGAGTTTTGGCGAAAGTTGCCTGCCGAACGACTCAAACTATTGCTTTCCGGACAAGCTAATTTTGGAGCTTATTCAGAAAGGATGAATTCAAGAATGCGTTGGCTATGGCGTTTATTAGCTTTTTTAGTCCTCCTGGCGTGCTTACGTACCTTTGTCGTTCCACAACCGAAGGCTTTCATTGCCTGGCCGGAAGAAAACAACTGGGCACTAAAAATACGGGGGGAAATTAAACAATTGCAGGAACTTACGCAAGATCTCCCTGCCAGTATTGAAGTAGAAGTGCGTCGTCTTTGGAACGATTTTCAATCCAGTGGGGAGGGAAAAGAAGTTTGAGCATAGGCTTTAAAGGCAATGTATTTTCTTAAGTTATGATTGCGAAAAGCGAAAAGTGTGGTATATTATAAATATAATTGAAGCTTTATTAAGGTACAAACGAAGGTTAAAGGAGTGAAGAATTATGGTCAATATCACAGAGATTGCTGCAAAAAAAGTTAAAGAAGTACTTAAGGTTAATAATAAAGAAAATGCGTTTCTTCGCCTCTATCTTGCAGGCATTGGCTGAAGCGGCCCGAGTTTCGGTATGACTCTGGAAGAGTCAAAGACAGATGACGATATTCTTGATCAAGAGTATGGCGTATCAATGATTGCTGACAAAAAACTTACCGCTCAATTAGAGGGAGCGATTATTGACTATGTTGACTCCGTAAACGGCGGAGGATTTGAAATACGTACGGCGAATTCCGGCGGTGGCTGTGGTGATAGCTGCAGTGGATGCTAAGACGGTAGATCAGTAAAAAGAGAGCTCGTGGAGCTCTCTTCATTCGTCTATAAAGGGAGGAAAAATGATGGCATTACCACGGGAAGAGTCTAACCGGGCGATTATTACCGTCTTGGGTCATGATCAAATCGGTATTATCGCTTGGGTCTCCGGGCGACTTGCCGAAAATAGTGTAAATATATTGGATATCAGCCAAACGATCCTCAATGATTTTTTTACAATGATTATGGTCGTTGATTTAAATCCGGCAAATATAGAGTTGATCGCCCTGTCAAGTATGCTGGAAGCTGAGGGGAGGAACAAAGGACTACAGGTGAAGGTCCAACACGAAGATATTTTTGCTTTTATGCACCGTATTTAGGCATATGAGGAAAATAACAAGTCAAAGATGCCGTGGATATTTTGCGTCAGACAAGGAGGTATGTTTACCTCATAGCGGGGCTATTAGGTGAACATGCTGACGCAGTATGACACAAAATAGAC
>NZ_JCAIJG010000059.1:0-35841 GCF_059735615.1 Desulfosporosinus sp. Tol-M2 | reverse complement strand
GAAAAGCATAATCCGTTATTTATTTGAACTAGTTGAAATCATTCTGATTGCTTTTGCCCTTTCCTGGGTATTGCGCACCTATGTTATTGAAGCTCGCAAAATCCCTACCGGTTCAATGCTGCCGACGATTCAACTGGAAGACCGGGTCATTGTAGATAAGTTTTTCTTCAAACACTTTGACCACATTGATCATGGAGATATCATAGTCTTTCATCCGCCGCCGAGTGCTCACGCAACTGAGGACTTTATTAAAAGAGTAGTTGGTTTGGCCGGAGATAAAGTAGAAATACGCGATCACACTACTTATGTAAACAATCAACCCCTTTATGAACCTTATGTCTTGGAAAAATCAATAAATAATTTCGGGCCGCTCGTTGTTCCGGCTGATACAGTATTCGTTATGGGGGATAATCGTAACAATAGTGCTGATTCAAGGGAGTGGGGCATTTTGTCTGCCCAAAATATAACCGGCCGAACTCTATTTCGCTATTGGCCTTTGGATCAAATAGGTGCCCTTGCCCGTTAGGCGGGGGCTTTTTTCTTTTTTTTAAGCATATGCTCTATAGGGAGGGCATTTAATCCAATTTCTTTAATTGCTTAAGTTGCTTAATTGGGAGGATGGTGCTTGTGGAAGATCATAAACTAAGGGTCGTTCTTTTATTTGGCGGTCGTTCAGGAGAACATGAAGTTTCTTTAAATTCAGCCCAGTCGATCTTCAAAGCGATTGACCGAACTCGCTATCAGGTAGAAACGATCGGGATTAATAAACAAGGCCAATGGTTTTGGGGCCTTCTTCCTGAAGCTCTGATAAAAGAAGGTTTTCCCCCGGCTGACCGGACACACCAGGTTACGCTGGTCATTGATCCAACAAACCCGCATTTTAGAGCCTTAGACGGCCAAACGCTGCCAAACCAAGGACAAATTGACCTTATTTTCCCGGTACTCCATGGTCCGTATGGGGAAGATGGAACCCTCCAGGGATTACTGGAGATGGCAAATGTACCTTATGTAGGTTCCGGGGTTTTAGGGTCCTCTCTTGGGATGGACAAAGATCGGATGAAGGCCGTCTTCCGTGAGAAAGATCTACCCCAAGCCCGCTATCTGACCTTACTACGTTCAGACTTACTTCGTGGACGGGAAACCTGCCTTAATGAAATTGAAGCAAAGATAGGTTACCCTTGTTTTATTAAGCCTGCCAATCTAGGGTCCAGTGTGGGGATATCCAAAGCGCACAGCCGTAAAGAGTTATTGGATGCTTTGAATGTTGCTGCCATATTTGACCGTAAAATTGTTGTCGAAGAAAATATTAACGGCCAAGAAATTGAAGTCGCCGTTCTGGGAAATGATTCTCCCCAAGCCTCAATTCCTGGAGAAGTTAAACCGGCACAAGAATTTTATACTTACGATGCAAAGTATTCTGATATTGGCTCCAGCGTAATAATTCCAGCGCCTCTCGATGAAGCCTTAATCGCACGTCTTCAGGAAATGGCAATTGAAGCTTTCCGTGCCGTAGAGGCTAGCGGGCTGAGTCGGGTCGATTTCTTTGTAACTCCCCAAAACGAAATTTTCCTTAATGAAATAAATACCTTGCCGGGATTTACAGAAATTTCAATGTACCCTAAGCTTTGGGAGGCGTCAGGAATTCCGTATTCTGAATTAATCGACCGTTTAATTTCCTTTGGGTTGGAACGTTTTTTGGATAAACAAAACAGTAAAATTTCTCAAGATTAGACAAAATAGACTTGCATCCTGACTGACTTTTTTCTTGAATGTGCCTTAATTTGCAGGGCGAACAAAAAGAGGAGCATTGATGGCAACATCCATCTGCTCCCCTTTTTTATCTAAAAACATTTGCCTGCGCATACAATGAAGCATCAAGGTAATTGCTCTTTCTGTTCAACCGTCATATTAAATTTTACTTTCATACCCCCACTCTCCTTCCCTCACTCAAACACGATTGTTAATACGGCCGTTGCTAAGATTCTAATGGGGAATTATCAATTAGAGCATTAACCTAACATTCTTAGGTATTTCTAGGATTATTGGTTATTTTATTTTTACTGAAGATTACGAAAAACTCCAATAACTTTCCCTAAAATCGAGACATCCTGGGAATATATCGGTTCCATCGATGAGTTCTCCGGCTGAAGTCGAATAAGAGTTCTTTCTTTAAAAAAGCGCTTGACCGTAGCTTCATCTTCAATTAAAGCGACAACGATTTCACCGTTTCGGGCTACATTCTGTTGACGGACAACAATAAAATCTCCATCGAAAATTCCAGCATCAATCATACTTTCCCCCTGAACTTTAAGCATGAAAACGTTATCCTGGCGAACAAGATCGGCAGGAAGGGGAAAGGTTCCTTCAATGTTTTCCACGGCTAGAATAGGCTGCCCGGCAGCGACACGGCCGACAACGGGTATATGAACGACTTTTTTGCCCTCGAGTACGTCACTCGAACTATCCAAAATCTCGATCGCCCGAGGTTTTGTGGGATCACGCCGAATATATCCTTTGTCCTCTAACGTCTGCAGATGGCCATGTACTGTAGAGCTGGACAGCAACCCGACAGCTTCGCCAATTTCCCGTACGGCCGGCGGATATCCTTTTTTTCGTATTTCTTGTTTTATGAATTCTA
This sequence comes from Desulfosporosinus sp. Tol-M2, assembly GCF_059735615.1. Classification (NCBI taxonomy): domain Bacteria; kingdom Bacillati; phylum Bacillota; class Clostridia; order Eubacteriales; family Desulfitobacteriaceae; genus Desulfosporosinus; species Desulfosporosinus sp. Tol-M2. Next base: position 33,203 of record NZ_JCAIJG010000059.1, on the reverse strand, counting down.
GAATTTTCGTTTGCCGCAGTGATAAATCCGGGTACATAATCTCACACCCCCATCTTTTAACAAATATTTTATCATTTATCGAAATAAAATACAAACAAATGTTCGTAGAATTAGAAAGAAATATTTTAATTAGGGAGAGGGGACCATGAAAATTCCATCGAAGCTAAAACGAATACTTGCTCAGTTGGGGTTACTCATTATTGCAGCCCTAATAGCATGGCAGGAACTTCACCGTCCTCCCACTATTCCGTCGGATGTCTATCCATATTTAACTTCTCTGTCACCGGCTTTAGTGAAGCAGTGTATTAATGAAAATCGAACGTCTCCAACAATTGTCTTAGAGGAATTATTAGCTATACGCTCGACACTCCCTGAAGGAGAAGGACTACCGCTAATAGATCAGCTTAAAGGCTCTGTTCCTTTTTCGGATTTAGACTGGGGAGCAATCCCGCAAAAAAATCAAAAGATTGTTCAAAGGCATTGGGAAATTCTCAGAAAATATACTTATTACCAGCCCGGCAAGTATAGATTTCCCGTTATTGGAAAAACGTGGTTTGAAGATAGTTTCGGTGCGGATCGTGAAGGGGGTAAACGCAGACATGAGGGGACCGACCTTTTTAGCAAAGAAGGAACTCCCATTGTCAGTATTTGTAGAGGGAGAGTTGAACAATTAGGGTGGAACCGCTTGGGTGGAGAACGTGTCGGGATACGCGGGGATGATGGGAACTACTATTATTACGCTCACCTCCAATATATTTCTCCGGCGCTTGTAAAAGGGCAACAAGTTCAAGCAGGGGATCCCTTGGGCACCATGGGCCATACAGGAGATGCTTTAACGACGCCGGATCATCTTCATTTTGGCATTGAACTGCCAAACGGGCAATGGATCAATCCCTATCCCTTTTTGGCGGTATGGCAGTATTGGGGTGAGCATAGAGATGCTTAGTCTGATGATCTCCTGAGTTGATAAAACTTGCCCAAAGTCTTTAAATTCGTTATAATTACTTGATTTATGTTGATTGATTATTTGATTATGTTAACTATATTGATTATGTTGATATACTTTAAATTTCAGTATTTATTTATCATGTATTTATACGTATATTAAAGAAGGGTGAATTAGTGAAACATCTTGCGCATCGTTTTTTTCGCTCCAAATTACCTATACTAATTCTAATAATGACTGTTGGGATTTTTTCATATATCGGATTTCACTATCTGAATCCGACTAGAGCTAAGGAGCTTATTACTGGGGTGGCGGAAACTAAACCTGACTCCCTCACTTCCAATATCCCCCCATCAGTTAAGGAACTCTCAACGCAAGATGAAAGTTACATACTTATTGATCCTCAAACGACTAAAATTCTAAAATCAAACAATGCCGACAGACAGCGTGCGCCTGCCAGTACGACAAAACTCCTCACCGGGCTGATCGCGCTGAAGACCCTGCAAGAAACAGATATCGTACGTGTTGGCCCTGAAGTGAATATTGAAGGGTCACAGCTCGGTCTCAGTCCTGGGGCTGAAATATCGGTCCAAGACCTCTTAACGGCCCTCTATGTGCACAGCTCCAATGATGCCGCTGCAGCCCTGGCCGTAAAAATCAGTGGTTCAATCCCGGCCTTTGCGGAAGAAATGAACAAATATGCAGCCTCTCTAGGCTGTCAGCATAGCCACTTTATGAACCCTCATGGAATGCCCGACCCTGAACATTATACTACCGCTAATGACCTCGCTAAAATTTCAAGTGTATTTCTCAAAAATGAAAGTCTTATGAAATATGTCAAAAAACCTCGCGCCCAAATTCAATGGAAAGATGCCCGGGGTGTGCTTCATAAAGCCGAGTTTGAGAATACGAATCGTCTTTTGGGGAACTATCCCGGAGACGAAGGTCTGAAAACCGGTACTACTACGGAGGCTGCGCAGTGCCTTGTATCCTTTGTCACAAGACCGGACGGAGATTTATTACTCGTCTTATTGGGGAGTAAGAATCGCTACGACGACACCATCAAGTTATTGGATGAAGGATGGGCAGCTCAGCGCTCAGAGGCGGCACTTCGAGAGTTGGCGAAAGACCCTCAATCGCTAATTTTGAGTCCGGGAATATTTTAATATTATCAAGGCAAATGAATAATCTAATCCATCAAAAAATCCGGAGGATAAGACCTTGAGTAAGTTTAGTAATGAATGTGTTTTAGAAGATCGGCCATGTACTGAATGCGGCGAATGTGATCTTTGTGATCTGGATCCTGGTAAACTATGTGATAATTGCTGTCAATGTCTTGAATTTCCAGATGGGGATTTTGCAAAAATTATGATCGACGATATACTGTTGAATACGGATATGCCAACAACTTCCCGCCAGAAAGGGAAGGGTAACCAGTGAAGATAAAATCAGAATCAGAGATATTGAAACGTTTAATCGAAGTGGCCAAAATCCTCAATCTTTATTTCTCTATGGAAAGTTTCGATCGGCGGGTTAATTCTATTGATTCCTGCAATGATGGTGTTTATGGTTTGGGCAAATTCCACGATAAAGGTGTTTAGTCTTGATTTAGTTAAACTCGGGTCATAGGTCAGTTTACTGTTTAAAAAATTATTTAGATGGAATTCCTTGCTCAAAAAGTATTCATCAAATTTTTCTTCAATTATGGCAGGCCCAAAGATAGCAGCCTCCCGGCAGATATATAACCGGCACAGGGGCGTCATAGCATCCCTTGGTAAAACACAACCTAAGTTACTTACAAAAGGACAGCGGTCCAAGCCAACCTTCATTTCTACCATAATTCCGTTATAACCCTTGATTATCCGGCCTTTTTTCAATGTAAACTCATAAATATCGGGGTAATAAAGATTTAAAAATACTAAATCGAAAAGACAAAGTTCCGGTTCGTAGGAACAGCAGCCGATTCCTTTACTTTCATACTTTGTATGCCGGTAACAAACAGCACAAAGGTTAGTACAAACACTTGGACGCAAGGGGTCATTAATAATTTTAAACTCCGCTAACATCAGTAAATTCCTCCTTTTTACCCCTTGTACATTTTCGAAGAGAAAAATATTAATACAACTATTCTAACATAAGATCAAATTACAATCAGAACTACAGAAACGTTATCTACTCCTAAGAGTATACCAGTTTTTAATAAGTTCAGGTGGCTTTGCCTTACTTTTTACCAATGCCGTCATAATGGCAACCCGTATCCGCTTCTGCAAGAGGTGCGGATGTCCTCCCGGAGGAAAATGTCAGATGCCTGGATATCCATATGCCTCTTGACTTGTTTTATTAAGTATGCTCATTGTTATATTATAAGATAAGCTATCAACCAAGATTATTAGAAGCATTCTCAAAGGAACTGGAGGGAAAAGCAATGGCAACCAATGATATGGTAGAAATACGCTGGCACGGCCGGGGCGGACAAGGAGCCAAAATGGCCTGTCTGCTGCTGGCGGATGTGGCCGGTATAGAAGGTAAATTCGTGCAGGGGTTTCCTGAGTATGGACCGGAACGGATGGGAGCCCCTATTACGGCTTATAATCGCATCAGTGAAAAACGGTGTACGATTCATTCCAACATTTACTATCCGGACTATGTGGTCGTGGTAGATGAAAGTCTGCTGGACAGTGTCGACGTTACCGGAGGACTGAAAGAGGGCGGTGCAATAATCATTAATACTCCCCGCTCTCCCCAGGAGATGCGTCCCCGGCTGCGGGGATGGACCGGAAAAGTCTGTACCTTAGATGCCCGCCGCATTTCGGAAGAGATTCTAGGCAGAAACTTCCCGAATACCCCTATGCTGGCCGCTACGGTTAAGGTGAGCGGCGTTTTGGAAACCGAGCATTTTTTAGCGGATATAGAAGAATCCTTTAAACATAAATTTGCTGCCAAACCTCAGGTTATCGAGGGGAACATGGCAACACTGAAAAAATCCATGGAGGAGGTACAGGTAGGATGATTTATGCGAAGGATATCAACGAACGTACCCCTTGGCAGGATCTGACCCCCGGCGGGGAGATCTACGAACCGGGAACCGCACGGGCTTTCAATACTGGTACTTGGCGGACCGACACGCCCATTTTTCACGAGGAAGCATGTAAACACTGTATGCTTTGTATTCCCTTCTGCCCGGACAGTGCTATTCCGGTGAAGGACGGGAAACGTCTGGACTTCGATTATATGCACTGCAAGGGCTGCGGCATATGTGAGGACGTGTGTCCCTTCCCGGCGATTACAATGATGACTGGAGGTGCAGCGATATGAGCAACTGTCTTACCGGCAACGAGGCTGTAGCTTATGCCATGAAGCAGATAAATCCTGATGTCATGGGAGCGTTCCCGATCACTCCCTCCACAGAAATTCCTGAATACTTCGCCCAGTATGTGGCTAACGGCGAGGTTAATACTGAATACGTAACCACGGAGTCTGAGCACAGTTCCATGTCCGTGTGCCTTGCGGCGCAAGCTGCCGGAGCCAGAACCGTCTGCGCTACTTCATCCTGCGGACTGGCACTGATGTACGAGCTTTTATACGTGGCGGCTTCATGCCGTCAGCCTGTTACTCTGGCCTGTGTCAACCGGGCCCTTTCAGGGCCAATTAACATTAACAACGACTACTCCGACTCAATGGGAGCCCGTGATACCGGCTGGATCCAAATCTACGCCGAAAATAATCAGGAGGCTTACGATAATTTTCTCATGGCTATGCCTATCGGCGAGACCCCAAGCGTACGCTTGCCGGTGATGGCCTGTATGGATGGCTTCATTACCAGTCATGCCGTAGAGAATATTGAACTTTTGGAGACGGATAGTGTGCGTAAGTTTATCGGGGAATATAACCCGGAAAACTTTCTGCTGAAAAAAGAAAATCCGTTGGCGGTAGGACCGTACGATGTGAGTCCCTATTACATGGAACACAAGGTCCTGGAGGCTGAGGCAATGAAAGCAGCCAAGGCTCGCATCCTGGAGGTAGCCGCTGAATTTGAGAAGATTTCCGGCCGGCACTACGGCCTGTTTGAAGAATATAGAATGGAGGATGCGGAACTTGCTCTGGTGATCATCGGCTCCAGTGCCGGAACAGCCAAAGCCGCAGTCGACAAGCTGCGGGAGGGCGGAGTAAAGACAGGGCTTGTAAAAATCAGGGTATTCCGTCCTTTCCCAGGCGAGGAACTGGCCCGCGCTCTGGCCAATACCAGGGCCGTTGCCGTCATGGATAAGTCCGAGGGCTTTTCGGCAAACGGCGGTCCGTTATTTGCCGAGACCCGCAGCGCTTTGTATGATCTGAAGGAACGCCCGTTTCTGATTAATATTGTTTACGGTTTAGGCGGTCGTGACATAAAGACCGAGGATTTTGAAAAAGTGTATGGCCGGTTGGCGGCTATTGCCGCGATAGGCGAGATTGGACCGGTATATACCCATATGGGACAGAGGTCAAAGGAGGAGACAGCATGAGCACGGTATATAACCTGAAACGGGAAGTAGAAAAGCCGGCACGTCTCACCGGAGGGCATCGACTTTGTGCCGGCTGCGGTGCCGGGATCGTTGTGGCAGGGGTTCTGCGTGCTCTGGATAAAGAGGACAGGGCAGTGGTGGTTAACGCTACCAGTTGTCTGGAGGTCTCCACCTTTATGTATCCTTACACTGCCTATATGGACAGCTATATACATTCTGCTTTTGAAAACTCCGCGGCTACCTGTTCCGGAGTGGAAGCGGCATATTCCGCTTTGAAACGCCGCGGCAAGGTGGAAGGAACCGTCAAGTTCATTACTTTTGCAGGTGACGGCGGTACCTATGATATTGGGTTTCAATCCCTGTCGGGCGCTATGGAACGCGGTCATGACATGGTCTACGTCTGCTATGACAACGAGGCTTACATGAATACCGGAATCCAGCGTTCCTCTTCAACCCCTCGGTTTGCCCGCACGACTACCACGCCCGTCGGTTCTGTTCAACCAGGTAAGAAACAGAATAAAAAAGATTTGACTGAGATATTGGCTGCTCATAATATCCCTTATGTAGCTCAAACTGCCCCTATAGGCAATTTCAAGGATCTGCACACCAAGTCTTATAAAGCAATTTATACTGAGGGCCCTTGCTTTTTGAACATATTATCCCCATGTCCTCGCGGCTGGGACTACCCCTTAGCCAAGCTTTCAGAGATCGTTAATCTGGCGGTGGATACCTGCGTCTGGCCACTTTATGAAATAGAAGAAGGAGTGTGGCGTCTGAGTTATACCCCGAAGAAAAAACTGCCCGTAGAAAACTTTCTCCGCCCTCAGGGTAGATTCCGCCATATGTTCCAGAAAGGCAATGAGTGGATGATTGAAGAAGCGCAGGCCTATGTGGATCAAAAATGGGAACGCCTGCTGGAGCGCACCGGCGCGTAATTCACTGCTGAGACTGGGGAAAAATCCAGTGAACTCGCTTACACTAAAGCTGAACATCGAGGCTTCAGATGGGGACTCTACCCCACCTGAAGTTACGAAGAACCCATCCCTGCTTATAGAAGTGGGGGTCTTGAAAACTTGTTAAATATGGTATGATAACTATTAATATGATAACTATTAATAGGGAGGTTTTGCCTGTGGAACAGACAATGTTTACTAATGAGGTCATTTTAGCTTGGCTCCAGTATTTTTCACGGAATGCCCCGATCAAACTGGCAAAACTGAAGATGCTGGACATTACAGGAAAGAATAAGAACCTGATTCCAATCGTGATGAGCAACCGGGAAGTGCTGGTCTTTACGGACGCCGGACATCCGGATATTTTCTACGACATGTGGAATGCGGAACTGGGGGACTGTGATATCTGGTACAATGAGGGCTCAAATCCATCCGGCGAGATCAAGCACGACAAGCTCTCAGACATGATCAACCGCGGGATCAATGCCTCGGCAGCTATGTTGATTCAGAATCCTCACGCGGCAACGAATTATCCGATAGGGATAGAGAACAGCCGTTTCTCCTACGGTTCAGTTCACTATGTGTGCCGGGAAGTTCGGGCTGTTATCATGAATAAGCTCAATCTGGGGGACCGGGATAATATATGTATAATCTCCGGTGAGAGCATCGCGGTGGAGGCCGCCATAATTGCTGCTGAGGGCAGCGTCATTGCTGTGGAGTATGACTGCAGGGATCGGAATACCATGATCGAGAATGTTGCGACATTTGGCCTCAGCAACGTAACAATCGTCGAGTCTCTGAAAGATGGTATCCCGGATAAGCTGCCGACGCCGGACGTAGCGTTTATCGTGGCAAGTCCCAGGATCGGCAGTGAAATAAAGAGTCTGCTGGTTATCAATCCGGGCATGAAATTTGTGATCTACACGTTGAACTTTGAAATTCTAACTTCTCTTCCTGCATTGTTTCGGGAAAACGGCTTAGAGCGCACTGAAGCAATCCATATAAAGGTATCGCGAGTCAATAGCAAAAACATGACGGAATCGTTTCCAGCTCCTTGGCTGATCTCTGCTAAGAAGCGTTAAGGGATAGTGATTACGTTGCGGTCTGGATACCGCCGGCATAGGATAATTGTTAAAGCTGCATGAGAGCCATTTTGTCTATAACATGCACTATGCTTATAGATGGGGAGAAGGCAGTATTTGGAGTTTTTCGAATATCAACCAAGAAAAGCTTTAAGAAGTGGTGTACGTTCTTAAAGCTTTTCTTATATATGATCATTTTCAAAAAATAATGTTGATAAGGAGAAAATAATAAATACATTTTCAAGACTCAATGAAAAAAAACATATTTTGTATAAAATTGGCTTTTGGTCTTCCTTACTGACTGCAATTCTAAACCTTTGGTATCTAATTGCTTTTATTATTTATCAGCCAATTCTTCATGCTCCGTGGAGTGTCTGGCTTACTGTGCTCCGGTTCTGGTTCCTCTCATTTTGGGTGAGGGAACAGGTGTTGCCCGGAATTTTAGCCTGCTGGCCAGGTTTCTGGTCGGGCGCCTTATTGGATACCTGCTTTTTGGCCTCCTGGCCTGGGCTTTTGGCAGTCTGCTAAAAAACTCGGCTCACCAGGAAATGTTTTTCGGGCTGGCTTACGTGATCCTGGCAGTAATGATGTTTTTCTATGGATTATCCCTTCCACCCGAGCTATGTGTCGGAAAGCTCATGCACGATAAGAGAGCAAGGTTCTTACAACGATGGCCGGAACTACTGCCGGTGGCCCTTGTTCTGGCCACCGGTCTCAATCTCTGCCCGCCTTTTCTGCTTGTATTCACGGGAGCGGCCGGTTCCGCCAGCCTGGCAAAAAGCCTGTTGTTCTTCCTGGCCTTCTTCCTGGGAACGTCGCTATATTTCTTACCTTTGCCCTTTCTCGGAACCTTGCGGCGTTTCCCGTCCATACAGACTGTCGGCCGCTTGGCGTGCGTGGTGATGGCCCTTTACTATCTCTATATCGGGATTATTATGTTAGGAGGAGGAATGATAAAATTATGAGTATCATTGAACCCCAGGTGGACACCCCGCCGCAGAACAAGAAGATTTTACGGACGGTTCTCCTAACCTTGCCCATGCTGCTCTTAATCGGCTTGATGGTTTTTCAGGGAAGTATCCCCAAATCCACTCCAGAGCTGATTGCCAAGATTCTGACCTTTTCTATTCTTAATGTAGTATTTATCATGATGATGCTTACAGGTAAAACTTATAAGTACCGGGCTACCCTATTTACCCTTATTGCGTTTTGTTTTTGCTTTGGCTTTATTTCTAACCTAATTGAAATCCGCGGCAGTATGGCTATTGACGAGGCACACATGCTGGCTGGAGAAACACCTTTTTGCCATCTGGTTATCCCTATGATTATTATTCCGGCTGCTTTGACCGAACCATCATCTTTCCTGGCTCCTTAATGACCGGTTATGCTTCAATTGCAGGCATGATCGTGCTCTGGCTGGGGGCTACACTGGTCCTGGGGCGTGGCTGGTGCAGCTGGGTCTGCTTCTTCGGGGGCTTTGATGAGGGATTTTCCCGTTTACGCAAGCAAGCCCTAATCAAGAAAATTGATCCACGCTGGACCTACTTACCCTGGGCGGTTTTGATCGTGATCGTCCTGCTTTCGGCCCTGCTCCTTACCCCGGTTTACTGCGAGTGGCTCTGCCCCTTCAAAACAGTTACTGAGTTTGTTAAGATAACATCCTTCAAGACCCTGGTGCAAGCCATTATCTTTGTCAGTCTGTTTCTGGGGTTGGTGGTTGTAATGCCTTTGCTAACCCGGCGCAGGATACAGTGTGGCCTCTTCTGCCCATTCGCAGCTTTTCAATCTCTGTTTAACAAGGTGAACATCTTCGATATCCGCATTAATCAGGAGCAGTGCAAGCTTTGCAAGAAATGTATCAATGAGTGCCCCACCTTCTCCCTGAACGAAGGATGCGTAAAAGACGGCACCGCTTTGATGTCCTGCACCAAATGCGGCCAGTGTGTGGATACTTGTCCGCGGGGAGCAGTCACTTATCATATAAAGGGGACTCCGGTTAAGCTGCATTCAGATCTGGCTCGGGTGCTTTTCATTTACCCGGCTTATATTTTTATGACCGCCATCGGTGGTTCTATGATTGTAGATGCCCTGACGAAATTGATCAAACTGGTAAGCACGGGGAGCATGTTTTAGGCATATGAAAGAAAATAACAAGTCAAAGATGCCTTGGATATTTTGCGTCAGACAAGGAGGTATTTTTCCAGAGGTCGGATAACAGAGGCCAGAGATCAGAAAGGAAATACAACGATCTGACACATCCGGCTTCTGACCTCTGACCTCTGACTTCTGAGTTTAGGTGAACATACTGACGCAGTATGACACAAAATAGACTGGCATACTGACTGGTTATTTTCTTGAATGTGCATTAGGTCAGATATCTGAGAGGAGGAAAGTGAAGGTGTCACGATTCAAGACAGTTGGAGGATATATCCTGGCCGCCCTGGCTGTGCCAGTGGTGCTGGCTGTTTTTATGGGGCAGAATTACTGGATGAATGAGCTGGTGGCCATAACCGGTGTGAAGGTTTCGCCCTGGGAGACTGGTGGCGATGTGATTAACACTATCGACCATGGTGAATATCTGACTGCTATACATGAGCAGGTCTTCCAGGGATTATTGGGCGAGAAGAAGGAAGGGCTGGTGCAGGTAGACTGGCAACCGGCCGAAAACCTACCGGACCGCATTGACGAATATGTCGATTATGACGCCGATGACAAAAACGATTTTTATATTGAATTAGACACCACAAGTAATCAGGCCAATGTGCTGCCTTTGCAGACTGGAGTTATTGGGTTGAAAAAAACCTACGTCCTGAAAGATGGACAGGCAGTACGGATTAGGGTAAAAAACCCGAGGAGATAAAGAAAGCAGGCCCTAATGAATATGGTCTTTACCTCAGACAGCACCGACCTGAAACAAATCGGACGGGACGTGGCGAACTTTTATCATACGCAGTACTTAATTTAAAAAAACAGACAGGATGCATCCGCGTTCAACCGGCGCTATGATAAAGGAGTTGCTAAATAATGAAAAGAGAGAAAAAGATTTTGCTTTGGATTTCAGCAGTTATTACTTTATTAATTGCAGGTACATTGGTATGGTTTAATCTTCCTTATTCGCCCAACAAAGCAGAATTTAAGAAATTAACCAGCTATCAAATAGCAAAAATGCCAAATCCAAACGGAATTTTTTGCACCGAGGATATTGCGAAACTACCCGCACCAGTACAAAAATATTTTCAGTATTGTGGATATATTGGAACACCTAAAATGTCGAACATGCAAGTCTATTACAATGATGTTGATTTTGTATTATCACCAGATAAACCCAAGCTGAAAATAAAATATATCCAATACAACTTTATTGACGAACCGGAGAGGATTGCTTTAATTGATAGCAGTATGTATGGCATCCCTTTTGAAGGTATTGATGCCTACCAAAATGGGGTAGGTTCAATGAAAGGGGTTATTGCCAAATCGTTCACCTTGTTTGAACAAAAGGGTGCAGCGATGGATAAAGCCGGTCTGGTTACCTGCCTGGCTGAATGTTTGTTGTTACCCAACCTGGCTTTACAAGACTATATTAGTTGGACAGAAATTGATAATACTCATGCCAAGGCGACGATAACTTATTACGGAACATCAGCAAGTGGAATATTCACCTTTAATGATAACGTTATGATGACTAGTTTCACCACCGATGATCGAGCAAATATTGATACCAATGGCAACCTGCAAAAGGTAAAGTGGTCAGCAGTCTGCGGAGATTATCAAGCTGTGAACGGAATAAAGTATCCAACCACTCTAAAAGCGGTATGGCACTTTGCGGCAGGAGACCTGGTATATTTTGATGGCAGAGATGTAGTCATCAAATATAATGTTGAAAAGTAAATATGCGGGAGGTAATTGTTAATGAAACATTATCGAAAAGAACTTTGGTTTGAAACGAAAAGGCGGCGAGAATATATCAATATCACGCCCCAAATACATAATTGCCTAGAGGAAAGTAATATCCGGGAAGGACTGCTGCTTTGCAATGCCATGCATATCACAGCCAGTGTCTTCATTAACGATGATGAAAGCGGGCTGCACCAAGACTTCGAAATATGGTTGGAAGACCTTGCTCCTGAAAAGCCTTACGACCGTTATCGGCACAACGGTTACGAGGACAACGCAGATGCCCATCTAAAACGTACGATTATGGGCCGTGAAGTAGTGGTTGCGGTTACACAAGGGAAACTGGACTTTGGCCCTTGGGAGCAGATATTTTATGGAGAATTCGACGGTGGCCGCCGAAAACGTGTACTGGTCAAGATCATTGGCGAATGAACCTTCGTAGTAGTTTGCATTTGTTGTACAGAAGCACCGAATTTTAGTATTGTCTGAAAAAAGCCCAGGAACGTTTGGAGTATGTCGTAGTACATAAATTTGGTCATCTTCTGGTAAATTATCCATATAAAACGGTACAAAAATTTTAAAAATCTTTTGCAGGTAATTATAATATTTTCGCGAATAATACAAATAGCGCTAATTTTTCTTATAAGAGAAACTCATTTCAACTATCAATTAGCATCTGTTGGGAGAGCTCTTATTCTCTTAATAAAGAAAGGAGTGCATTTTAGAATATGAAAACGATTATTACGGATCTTCAGCAAACTGCAGCCAAGTTACAGGCTTCGGAAGAAATATACCAGAGTATCTTTGAAACAACTGGAACCGCAATGATAATAGTTGAAGACGACACGACGATATCCATGATAAATACGGAATTTAGAAAACTCTCCGGTTATTCAAAAGACGAGGTTGAAAACAAGTTAAGCTGGACGAAATTTTTTTTCGAAGATGATTTAAAGATAATGCTGGAATATAAACAAGCGCGTTTTAATGACCCGAATGCGGCTCCCAACAAATATGAGAGCCGTTTCATAAATAGGCATGGAAATGTTAGGAATGTCCTAATTAATGTAACAATGTTTACCGGAACAAGAAGGTGTGTAGTATCTTTAATGGATATTACATATCTAAAGCGGGCGGAAGAGGGACTTCAAAGGTATCAAATTCTCTTTAAATATGCCAGGGATATTTTTTTGTTCGTCCACTGCGACGGACACATTATTGAAGGTAACGACGCTGCACTCCAAGCCTATGGATACACTCGCGAAGAATTGACTTCTCTTAGTATCTATGACCTGCGAGCTCTTGAAACCGTTTCCATAGTGAAAGAGCAGATAGAACAGGCAGCCCAGAAAGGTATTTTGTTTGAAACTATCCATCGCCGCAAAAATGGCAGCACTTTTCCCGTAGAAGTAAGTTCACAAGGAACATTAATGGGTAATGGCAATGTGCTTTTAAACGTCATCCGAGATATTACCGACCGCAAACATGCTGAAGAGATAATCAAAATTTCAGAGGCAAATTATCGTACAATTTTCAATTCAGTTTCTGATGCTATCTTTATTCTAGATATTGGGTCCGGCAAAATTCTAGATGTGAATAATAAAACGTGTGAAATGTTTGGCTATTCCCAAGAGGAGATCAAACAACTCAGTATTGGGGAAATAAGTCTTGGTGAACCACCATATGATAATGAACATGCGAAAAAATATATGAAGAAGGCTGTTCAAGTTAAACCGCAGATTTTTGAATGGTTAGCAAAAAAAAATACCGGGAAGCCTTTCTGGGTTGAGGTAACCTTTAAACGGATCTTTTTAAATGACTGCTGTCGCCTGCTTTCAGTCGTTCACGATATCACTGTACGTAAGAAGATAGAAAAAGAGTTACGCCGTCTATCTTTCTTGGATGGTTTAACGGGTATTGCTAACCGACGATATTTTGACAAGAATCTGGAGAAGGAACTGAAACAGGCCGTGCGAAGTGGTACACCGTTAACCCTGATTATGTGTGATATTGATTATTTTAAGACATATAACGATACCTATGGCCATCTGGCAGGAGATAAATGTCTAATCAAAGTAGCGAATACTTTACAGCGTACATTAAAAAGGCCTACTGACATTGTTGCTCGATACGGTGGTGAGGAATTTGCTGTTATCTTACCAAGTACTGGGATAGACGGCGCTGCCAGAGTTGCCGAAAGGCTTCGGGCGAGAATTGAAAGCTTAGGCATTGATCATTGCGGTTCTTTAACAAGTAATTACATTACAATTAGCCTTGGGGTTGCTACTATATACCCTGAACCAAATTTCTCGTCCGTGGCACTGATTAATGCTGCTGATCAAGCTCTCTACCAGGCAAAAGAAGACGGCCGGAATCGAGCAAAACTTATCGATCTGTGCGGTTGAACACACCGATAATTACAATAACCTCTGAGAAATTAGCTTGATGCTTCTTCATATTGGGTCCTATAATAGATATTATGTAAAGTAGACCTAATGCAGGTAATTGACTTTTACCTTCTTTTTCACCTCAACAAAATTTCAGTATACTTATCAGTCTATTTAGTACAGTCTGTGACATAAAGACTGCTCTTAATCAAACTCTCTACTTGTGCACCCTTAATCCATTTTTGATGTTATGTGATATAATTAAACCACTAACATTTTACGGAGGTTGAGAAAATGGAAGAGATACTAAAACAAATCTTAGAGGAAAATAAAAATCTGGTAAACAGTGTTTCACAATTAGTAAATAGTCAATTAAGAATCGAAAAAATACAGAAAGCTATGGCTAAAGACATAAAAGAAATTAAAGATTACCAGCATAAGGGGTTAGACATAGATGTTGAAAAACTCCAAAACAGAGTTCGCAAAATTGAGGAAATCTTAAAAATCAGCTAAATGGAACCTGTCGTGTAACGGTGAGCGGTAGCGAACCGTTACACCGAGTATTAAAAGTCTTTTAATATGTTATGGTGCCCGACTGTACGTAAAACGATCGTATCGCTCGTTCTTTCAAAGATAATCCGAATATCCATACTTGCGTATGCTTCGATAAATACCGTCCCTTCAACTTTATGGGTTTGCAAGGAAGGATGTCTTGGATTTTCAGCGAGAAATCGAAGTGCTTTTATTGTCTGCTTTTGCTCTTCCGAAGAGAGCTGTAAAAAATTCTCATCAAAGCTCTTTGTCTTTATTACGACTGGCATTAGCAAGCTCCTCCAAGTCTTTTACAGCATCCTCCATGTTCTCAAATGTTTGATAGTCTCCCTTTTCTAAATCCTGTTGGCTTCGCAGTAGCTTCCCTTGCCATTCTTCAGTCCAAATGTATTTCTGGTTTTTATCAACCCAATCAACCGGCCTTAAAAAGATTCCTCCGTCCATTTTTTCAATTACAACATGATCCCCCTCATGTAGATTTACATCTTTAGCTATTTGCGCCAAGCTAATAAGCATACGTTTTTGTACTTGTTGAACAATAGCCATTTCCTTCGGCCTCCTGATTGTCAGTTATACTGTAATTACAGTATAACCTATATATCTGTAATTGAAAAGAACCCACGGCGTCCTTAATACTATTTTGTCGCCTAGCTAGTCCACACCCAATTGGACGGCACTGCATACGTCTTATCCCTATCTTTTACAAGTACCTGTTCCAACAATTCCTCAAGTGATAACTTCTCTTTCTTTGCCATCATTTATTACCACTTAAGCTTTTCAGCTCTTTTACTACACACAAGATTAAATCAACTGCTTCTTCAAACTGAGCGACAACTGCTTCCCCACTCTCTATCGGGTCCTGCAAATCGTCATAATCCAAAATGCTGTCATCCCTGATTAAACCTAAATCCAGGCTGTCGTTTTTCTCTTTTATCTGCTTCCTGGTGAAGACAGAGAAACGCTCGTCATTTACTGCCTTTCTGTCTTCTGCGGTATAGGCTTTGAAAAAGTCCTCAAAATGCTCCTGCTTTAGTGGGGTGGTCTTGCCAAAGCTCTGCATATTGGTACGCAGATCATAAAACCAGACTTCTTTTGTGTTGCCTTTATCCGTTGTACCACGGGTGAAAAACAGCACAATGGTTTTAACGCCCTGGGCATAAAAAATCCCGGTCGGTAATCTCAAAACAGTGTGTAGATTACATTTCTCCATCAAGTCTGCACGAATATTAGCCCCATCACCATCGGCAAAAAGCACATTATCTGGCAAGACAACCCCAGCCCTTGACTTTCCGTTCTGTCTAAGCGAACGATATTAATTGTTTGTTGGATGTTTTATAACAAAGTCATCACGAGTAGTCCGCTCCCCTCCTTTTTCGTTCCGAAGGGCGGATTGGTAATCACTACGTCAAAGCCTTTTATGATCTTGCCAACATTGGAAAGGGGCTTGCCAAAGATTTGGGTCGTATGGAGAGCGGGTGTTGCCGTAATAGCTATTTTTACGGCCTCAAAGTTTTCGAGAACGGTTCTGTATTTACTGATATAGTCATCCTGGTTTCGATAAAGCAGTTCATCCTCGCCCAGTTCTTTATCCAGGATATAGCCGCGATGTGCCTTTTCAGCCTCAGTACAACGGACTAAAAATGCTCTACTCTATCGGGTCCTAAGCATCAAACTAAAAAGCACAGGCAGAAATCAAGAGGATCACTGCCTGGGAGTATGTCAGATTGCGCACTGGTGCGTAATCTGAGTTGCTGTCGGAAGCATCAACGGTTCTTCCTTCGGGATATCTAAAAAAAGCACCGCCTGGCTGTAATTTAATTCGGATTCGAATCCGAATCTGAGGGGGTAAGTTGTTCGGTTGGCCTCCGTTAGCCACCTGCCGATCTTGACGGTAGCGGCAGGGTAGATTCTTTCAGCCTGGTATTTGATTATGTTAATTTCAGCCGCGATTACATGCGGTGTACGTCCGCTCATGGTCTCAGTTTCAGTTACTGTATCAATTACTTACCGGGCATGATATCCACGCTCCTTGAGACTAATTTCACTCATAGGATATGTAACCAAGCTTAGGAGTGTGACAACCTCAGTCATACTTCCCTTAACATAAATGCCGCTCGACTTTAATCAGGCGGCATTGTTATTTGGGATGAAAAGGGAAAAACGACATGTACCCTCTGTCTACATGAGCTATAATCCTATTTGGGCATCCTATTAATTGTTCTAATCCACCCTGAACACAAGGTAACTCATTTTGAAGACCCTTGAGAGACACTTCTGGAGTTTTTTCACATAAGTTAACCCAATCCTCGTATTCATTTTCGAGCTCTTTGATAGTTAATTCGCTCCTCTCTTTCTTAAGTGATTCATTAATGGCACATTGGTCTGCATCTCGGAGCATAATTATCCGGAGCGGTGCATCATCCAATATTCTTCCCCCCTTATACTTAGTTTTAAAGGTGGTCTAGGCACAACATCTTGCTAGCATATTATGCAAGGTGGCCTATCTATATACAGACAATCCGGAATCAGATTGTTTGCTCAAGTATGCCTAAACAACCTAAACAATAAGAAATCCCCTCACAAGGAGGGGAAGTAAGGAGGATCATAAACTTCAACTAATCTGAGTATTGATCGATGGATACCCACGTCCTTAATAAAGAAGGAATCATACCGATAATAACTAAGAGGATAATCAATTTCATTTTATAGAACACCCCTTCATATTTTTCTGGTCGTTGTATTTATCAAAACATATTTGTTACCGTTCTAAGACATGTGAAGAATCAAGCGGATTTAGCTAACCATACCCATTACTCTGAATTTATCGGCAAGAAGGGCTATGAATTCAGAGTTCGTGGGTTTTTGGCGCTCAATATTCATAGAATATCCGAAAATCCGTTTCAGCGTATCTGTTTGTCCGCGTTCCCACGCTAGTTCTATTGCATGACGAATTCCGCGTTCTACCCTAGTGGGTGCTGTATTATATTTTTTCGCAATGCCAGGATAGAGTTCTTTAGTCACCGCCCCTAACAATGAGGCATCCTCCACCACCATCAAAATTGCATCCCGGATATATTGATACCCTTTAACATGGGCAGGAATCCCAATTTGGTGCATCATCGTGGTCACTTCAACATTAAGATTGACACCGTTTCCTGTCGCTTTAACGATCGGCGAAGCTGAAGAAAACTGAGTAGGAATGGAGGACGACATATCCTGCATTAAAGAGCTGATACGTTTATTGAGTATATCCAGATCGAATGGTTTTAAAATAAAGTAGTCCACACCTAGCATCATTGCTTGATTAATCAATGATTCCTGCCCAAAAGCCGTCAGCATGATAATTTTAGGGCGTGTCAAAGTTGTCATAGCATTGATTCGTTCCAAAACGCATAATCCATCCATATTCGGCATCACAGCGTCTAGAATGATCAAATCCGGTTCCTTGGTTTGGATAAGCTCCCAGGCTTCTGAACCGTTATAAGCCACGCCAACTATGCTGAGTTCTTCTTGTCCTTGAAGGTGATTCTGTAACATTTGACAAAGATTACGGTTATCATCCGCGATAATAACTTCAATTCTCTTACCCATTCCCCAACATCCCGCCTTAACAGTATTCCGGTTTACAATATCTCTTTTATGCGCTTGTTTTGCCGGTGTCGTAATTATATGTTAAAGGACATGTCGAAATCCTAAAAAATAAGGTGACTTCGAAAAGTGGTTATGTTTTGAAAAAGCCTATCCGAAGAGGTTTTACAAATATTATTGGTAATATTTGTATCGCAAATTCTATTCTTATTTTTAAAGCGTAGAGAAAAGCAAAGAATTTAAGTGTATTGATGTCGACTAAACCCCTGTCTCGTCTTCTCTCAAAACATTACAAGCGCTAACTAGCATTTCTTAGACTCCCACAGTATAATGAATGTCAAAATCAAGGGTAACTTGCGGTGACCTAGTGGAGGAGAAAACATGGATAATCATCAATCTCAAAAACCGGAAATAGCTGGAAGCGTATATTTGGCAGATGGATGTAAAATAACCGGAGATGTAACGATCGGTGAAAACTCCAGTGTCTGGTATAACTCCGTCATTCGAGGCGATAGGGCAAAAATCAGTATTGGAAGAAATACTAATATTCAAGATTTGGTAATGATCCATACCAGCAAACATCGGCCTGTGATCATTCAAGACTACGTAACGATTGGTCATGCGGCAATTCTCCATGGATGTACTATCGGTCAAGGATCCCTTGTTGGGATGGGCGCGATTGTTCTCGATGGCGCAATAATTAATGAGGAAACCTCGATCGCTGCCGGGACCCTTGTCCCAGAAAATAAAACCTACCCACCCCGGGTTATGCTCATGGGTATCCCCGCAAGAGTCATCAGAGAACTTACCGAACTGGAAATAGAGTCTTTCCGCAAAATAGCTGAACGATATGTGAAGAAAGCAAAAGACACCAAGACGGTTCAACTATAAAATCGTGTTATACTCTTCCCCATCTTCGAATGATCAAGCAAGTATTGCCACACTGAAGTCTTGTGAACCCCCTTAACTACAACAAAACACCATTTCCCCAAATTGAACCCCTAAATTCTTCGCTACAATCTCACACTTGGCTCGCAACAAGAAATACAGCCTTCTATCCACTTTGCCGAGCGTTTCTAGAGACTCATAATTAGCCTGCCCTTTACTGATCACTATGTCAGCCTTTTTATAGGCCTGTTTGAATTCTGCCGAACAGTCTTCGAGAATTGTTCCTAAAAAACCGCTGCCATTGGAAATTACGCGAGTTTGCTTCAACATCCCTACATAAGCCGCATCTTCCATTGTGGCATCATTCAAAATCGGGCGGTCCTTAACTACATATGTGACCTCGATCCCCGATTCGGACAGTTGCTCAGCTAATAGCCTATCGAAAGCAATTTCCCCACTGTTATCTCCGAGAATTATTATCTCCCGGGCTTCTTTTAGTCTTTGCTGAAAAGACTCGTAATCATCCCGAGCAAAATTCTTCGCCATGGCCTCCCGAATACTCCCCTCAACATCAAAGTCTTTCAGGATGCCCATATCGATAATATTCCCGGCAACTGCAATTTGCAGAGCCGTAAAGAGTGGATCTGAGCTTTGGCGAATCCTCTCTTTTAACTGGGGCAGGAGTTTAAGAGCCAGCTCATTTGACTCCTTCTTAGCAGTATAAAATGGATCCTCGATTCCCAACAGTTCATTGACCTTTCTAAGAATAATGGTCGAGTTCTCAGCAGGGGTTCCTTGCGGGTCTAATTGAGGAAAGATGGGCAGCGTCTGATAGATGATTTGTCTCGCTTTTTCCTCAGATATTTCAGTTTGTGCCAAAGTATTGATCATTTGCTTAATATAGCAAGGAATACAATCCAAAACAACATTCACCGGTAAGAGCCTCCTCGACAGTTATTCTTCAGATAATTTTCACGTAACAAGTACGCGAACGGGGACCGTCAAATTCACAAAAGTAAATACCCTGCCAACGGCCTAAAAGCAATATCCCATTATGAATAATGACGGTTTGGGATGCTCCAACCGTGCTTGCTTTCAAGTGAGCGGCAGAATTACCTTCAAAATGGCGGTCTCCTGCCATATTCCATGGATATATCTCGTCCAACCTTCGAAGGAAATCTTTTTGTACATCCGGGTCGGCATTTTCATTAATTGTAATCCCCGCCGTAGTATGTGGGCAATAGACGACGACTTGCCCTTCCTGAACATTTTCCAGAACTTCTTCAACTTGCGCCGTTATGTCTAGCATTTCATCCCGTCTTTTTGTCTGAAGATGTATTTCATGAATCATATTATTACCTCTATTCAGCATAATCAATTCAATCTATCCCCTAATCTTAGGTTAGGGGATAGATTCTTTATATCTTACCACTCTCTTCTCCTCTGATTTTAACAGAAAGAGAGGTCTGAAAGAAGCTGAAAATAGAACCTCCTCATTGACATAATTGACATAATTGAAATCAAAATTATCTATTCCATAATATGCCATCTTGCGACTCTATTGCGTGGTCCACACTATCGTCTCAAAATAATGAAAATTGCCTTTACAATATTTTGAATATATACTTATAATGATATAAACTAATATCAGAATAGAGGTGGATTTGTATGAACCAAACTATTGAGACTATCATGAGAAGAAAGGGCGTAAAAAGCTATACAAGTCAACAAGTTAATGAAAGTGACATAAACATCATAATATCCGCCGGTATTGCCGGACCAATTGCTAGAAATATTCAGAACAGACATTTCACAGTTGTTCAAAACAAAGAATTGCTCCAGCAAATCAACGATGGCCTCCGAGTTCTAACGGATGCCCCATCCGACTATAACCCTTTATATGGGGCCCCAACACTAATAATTACTTCTGCTCCTATAGAGAATGCCCCATTTGCTGATCAAAACTGTGCTATAGCAGTGGAAAATATGACATTAGCCGCTACTGCTTTGGGGCTTGGCTCACGCTATATTGTCTCTCCGACAAGATTTATAGAAAGCGAAATTGGCAGCACCCTAAAGCAGGCAGTAGGTATTCCTAAAGGGTACCGTAGCGTTGCGTGCCTAATAGTTGGATATGATGCAGATCCATCTCAAACACCGGTCAGCAGAAACATGGATGTTGTAAACTATGTAAAATGATAATTTCGATTTGGCAAGGCCGCCTGAATTCAAACAGGCGGTCTTGTTGTTGTTTGTCACAACATGGACGGATGAGTTTATCAGTTTTGTGAAAGTATAAGTTTAGCCCCACTTATCCAAGAAATTCTTTAAACAATTGAGGAAACACTATTTAAGATAAATCAAATACAAGGAGGTTTTACTTAATGAGCAAACGCAAAGAGGGAATTAAAGACCTTAAATTACTCGGTGCCGCAATGGCTAAAATGGAGGCAGCTAGTGAATTAGCACAATTAAAAGATAAAGTCCCTCAGGTGGAGCAAGCTGTTTCCGGCATAATGAACCAAAGTCAACAGCCTTCCCAGAATCAATCCCAACAACAAGCTCAGTTACAAAAAGCTCAACTATTTGAGCAACTAGCTCAACAAGCTCAAGATGGTGAACAAAGAGCTCGAGATTTTAACAACCGTACCTAAATCCTATTGTCCAAAAATCTCAAAAAGATGGAATTTGATACAGCTGCCTGGGCAGATATCTGGAAAGGCATAGCCCTTTGGCACGTTGCAATTAAGTTGTTCACAGGTTATCCACAGTTTGTTAACAAAGTTATCCCCTCTTACTGTTTGACATTTTCCTTTTCTCACTCCAAAACTTTCCTGAATATATGCGTTCTATCTGGGTAAATTAGAACCAATAATTCGCGAATTATTAATGCCCCTAAGTTTCAGAATAATTTAATAGACGAAACTACTTAAAGCATTAAGGAGGTAATTTATCATGGCGAAGTATAATTTACCCGTGGACAAAAGCACAATTGCTTCACAATTTAATGTTCAATTAGGTGGGGATGCTACATCTCGTCAAAATGGTTCTGTGGGCGGAGAAATGGTTCGTCGTACATTTGAAAGCTTTGGTAAAATAAAATAGTTGCCTGCTATAAATAAAAAGGCCAGTGATAAACTGGTCTTTTTATTGTTATAATATTGTTATAACGGTTTCATTCCGTTTTGTGCCTTGAGCTTGCGAAAGGGATGATAATAATGATGACAACTGCTTTAATCCTGGCTCTGGTTTTGTTTGTATTGGGGCTTCTGGGAACCGTCCTGCCTGTTTTACCCGGTGCCATCCTCATCTACGGCGGCATGTTACTTTATGGGGTTATGACGCACTTTTCAACCCTGGACACCAACTTTTTTCTCATCCAGGCTTTAATCTCGGTTTTGATTTTAGCAATTGATTTTCTGGCTTCTGCTGCCGGAACCCGCCAGTTCAAAGGCAGTAGACAGGCTGTCTGGGGCGCAGTCATCGGTACATTCTTAGGCCTGCTCTTTTTCGGACCGCTGGGAGTTATCATCGGTCCCTTCCTGGGTGCTGTAATAGCAGAATTTATTAACAGCCCCGACTTGAACCAGGCGATCCGGGTCGGTATTGGTACTCTAATCGGTTTTATCGGCGGTACCATTTTAAAGTTAGGTATTGAAATCATCATGATTATCTATTTCTTTATCAAGATTTAAGTTGCTTACGTAGAAAACCCGCTATTTCTATTTTAGCGGGTTTTCGTTATGTCTTCTATTTGCACTAGTTTTAGGTGCTCGCCCAAGAGAAGCCCCTTGACACAGCCAGAGAGATTACTGATTCCCAACTGTAATTAATTACCGATATTAAGAGACAACTTGTTATGTTATACTACTGTTGTCTCAAAGCTTTTCCTAAATTATCATGAGGAGGAATATTTGTGAAGAAAATATTCGGGTTTTTAATCGGAGTACAGACCATTGTCCTGATAACCGCTGTTACCTTACCGGTACAAGCCGCCATTAAAATAGGCGCACATCAAACCTTATCAGGTTCTGTTGTTACTCTTAAGACTAACGTTCCCGTCACAACACAAGTCACTCCCGTTCCTACAACTTCTACTCCGGCAACCCAAACCACTGTTACGACACCAATCACTACATATGTTCAAACCTCAACACCCACGCAAACTCAATCGGTCAAGATCGGCCAGCCTACCGGCAGCGGAAATGTAATTTCCTTAAAAAATATTGTTACACAGCCCACTGCCATCCCGGTAACGGTTACTTCACCCGTAACTACTACTTCTTCCGCCATACCAACCACTACAACCACCACAACCACTGCAACCACTACGCTCCCCGTTATTCCATCTTTGACAGAAATAACGGCCAATGAGCAAAAGATGATCGACATGATTAATCAGGAACGTATTGCTGCGGGTGTAAATCCACTCAAATTAGATCTTCGGCTAGCCGCAGTTGGACGCGCCAAAGCCAACGACATGATAATAAACAATTACTTCAGTCATACCTCTCCCACTTACGGAAGCCCATGGGCCATGATGCAACAAGTGGGGCTTACTGTTGGCTGGGCTGGGGAAAATATCGCCCGTAACCAGTCTGTTGAGAGCGCAATGGCAGGATTCATGCAAAGCCCGGGCCACAGAGCAAATATTCTGGATCCTCGTTTCACTCATGTTGGCATAGGGATTGCGGGAAATATCTACGTCCAAGAATTCTTGCAAGAAAAGTAAACTTAACAAATCGCTATGCATAGGTTGATGCCTATCGTTCAATTAGAAAACACATTAATCCTTAACTGCTGATCTTAATCCCCTCTTATAGTTTAAATAAATACCACTTACAGGTCCGCAACTCATATTTTAGCTCAAATGGTCTTAACTCCCCGTTAATCTCGCTCTGGCACCTGTAAATTATCATCCGGTTTCCGGCCAGTTTTTCTTCAGACCTCGATGTAACTTGCTCAACCTTTATTACCTTACCCTCAAGTTTATACCTCACCGGAGTTGCAATCCCATCCTTACTAAACCAGGCAATCATTTCAATTGGTTTCATTACTATTTTCATACTAACCACACTTTGCCCAATCTCCCGTTATGCATTCGGTACATCCTCCAGCACGGATTAGTTTGTTCCGGCACACGGGGCATTTGTCGTGCTGAATTAGCCACTGTTCACACCGCTCCAAGCAATAAGTTTTTCGGTTACAATCAGCGCATACATCTTTCATCTCACTCGCCTCACAGTACATATATTTGGTTGTCTATCGAACTTATGTTCTTATTATAGCCATATTCTGAGATAATATCAATGAAAACTATTTCAAATTAATATCGCATGGCCGCCAATAACTTACTCATTCTTTAACTCTCTGGGGGCATTATACTTGCAGAAAGGGGCTGTGTCATAAGTAAATTCCTTATGAAAACAGCCCCACTATTAGAAAGTCTTTAATTTTATTTGGTCTTCCACTGGATAGCTAAATTATTGTTAATTCAATAAAACTCATACCACTTTATTTAAAGGGACTGTGTTTGCACACAGCCCCATATAGATCTGCCACATCAGCCGGTTGTGAAGTCTTTACTTGGCCTAATGCCATTACTATTCTTTCCCAGTCCAGCAATAAGTACATATTTTATCCTCGCCTACACCGATTGCGGCAATCATGTCATGGATGTTTTGGTATTTTAGCGTTGAAAAGTTAAGTCGCTTTCTAATACAATCCAACATACAATTGTACTTTTCTGTTGCCGGATCACAATATGCCTCAAAAGACTCCGGTACTTTTCCCTCAAGCTCAATGATGGCCTGCCTGGCCACGAGATCCATTTCTGAACGGGAAGTTGAGAAGTTCAGGAATTTACAACCGAAAACAAGCGGAGGGCAAGCTGATCGAATATGAACCTCTCTGGCATTGCAGTTATAGAGCAAGTCTACAGTTTCTCTCAACTGAGTACCGCGAACAATTGAATCATCACAAAAGAGCAGGCGTTTATCAGCAACAAGTTCGGCAATGGGCATTAGTTTCATTCTGGCTACCAGATTTCTTATGTCCTGATCCTGCGGCATAAAACTCCTTGCCCAAGTTGGTGTATATTTTATGAAAGGACGTCCATAAGGTACTTTGGATTGGTTTGAGTAACCGATGGCATGTCCAACACCTGAGTCAGGTATTCCGGCAACCATATCAATATCTACATCGTCGTTTTTGGCCATTGCAGCACCATTTCTATAACGCATAACCTCAACATTCATTCCTTCATAGGTTGAGGATGGATAACCGTAATAGACCCATAAAAAAGCACAAATTTTCATTTCATCCCGAGACGGCGCAATTTTCTCAACACCGTCCTGCGTCAAAAGAATGATTTCTCCCGGACCGAGTTCATAATTAAGACTGTATCCGAGGTTTGCAAAAGTGCAGGATTCAGAGGAAACGCAGTAAGAGCCCTCTTTCTTTCCTACTATCAAAGGCGTTCTGCCAAGTTTATCCCTTGAAGCATAAATCCCTTGCGGCGTTAAAAGCAGAATAGAACAGGATCCCTGAAGCAACTCCTGTGCTTTTAACAAACCGTCCTTAAAAGAATTTTCATGATCTATTATAACAGACACCAGCTCAGTTGGATTAATAGCGCCCTTGCTCGTTTCCATGAAATGAATATTATGATTGAAGAATGCTTTGTCAGCGATTTCATCAAAATTGTTAATTTTTCCTACTGTAGTGATCGCATATTTACCATGATGCGAACGTACTGTAAGAGGCTGAGGATCCGTATCGCTAATACACCCTATGCCCATATTACCTTTTATTTTTGGTAGCTCCGATTCAAACTTTGCTCTAAACTGAGTATTTTCGATGTTATGAATTGACCTGTTAAAACTGTTTCCGCTCCAGATAGCCATTCCACCCCTACTGGTTCCCAGGTGCGAATGGTAATCCGTACCAAAATACACATCCATTACGCAGTCTTCTTTTGAAACAACACCAAATAATCCGCCCACTGCAACTACACCCCTAGCCCTTGATAAGTTTTAACTGATATATTTTATCGCTTTGAAAGAGAACTGCTGTCTCCACAGCCCTGTCCAGGGTAGCATATTTAGATTTTATTCAACTTTATTCTATCATCTTTTACCGCTTTTTTGTTTATTAAACAAAATAATTTCAGTTTCGTTCTTTATCTGTCGATTTTTTCATGCGCGGTATGAAAACTACCTTACCTTTTCTTTCCGGGCAAATTGTATATCTCTGCTTTACAGTGTAGCCTTAACTTTGCAAATGACCGGATTAGCGTAATTTCATGTAAACATACATATGTAAAATTCCCAATATATTATATAATGAGTTAGATAATAAAGTAAGCTGTTCACCCGGAAGTGTTGCAAGCGGTTTTACCAATACAGCTACTGAGAGGTATTCCCATTGATAATAAAAGAAATATCCAAAATAAAAAAAGAACTCTGCCGGAACTGTGGTTTTTGCCATAAATATCTTAGCTGCCTTGACAATCCTGAAGAATGTACAGGATGCGGTGCATGCGTTGAAGCCTGCCCCGGCTATGCCCGTTACCTGAAATCGGAACGCGTCCGTGAAAAAATAATTACCATTATTATTGATAAAAAGCATTACGAATTTAATGAACAGATAACAATCCTGAAGGCCCTGGAAAAGGCCGGCTATACCATTTCACATTTTCACGGGGAAGGACATGTCCATGCTCCGTGCCGCACAGGAGGTTGTTGGAGTTGCGCCGTATTAGTGGATGGTGAGTTAAAACCATCGTGCGTTACGCCAATACGTAATGGAATGAGCATAGATACCGGGATTGAGGCTATTGAGGAACACCCTCCCCTGCGAATGGTAGCGTCATTTGAACCCCACACAGTTGGGGGAGTAGGTACACCTCACTGGGTGAAAAAAAAGTCGTTATATGCTGCCACACCCCGCTATACTGAAATTGTTGCCTTTACCCAGGGTTGTATTTTACGTTGCCCTTCATGCCAAAACTGGCCATACACATACGCCTCAAGGGGTACTCCGCTTACGCCGGAGCAAACGGCCAAGATACTTGAATCCAAAAGGCAAGCCTATCATGTGGAACGGATTACATTATCCGGCGGAGAGTGTACTTTAAATAACCGCTGGTTAATTGAACTGCTTGAAAATTTACGTAAACTCTGCCCTCCGGAAGTACACCTCCATATAGACACCAGCACCGCTATGTTAACAACGGATTATATAGATCAACTTGTTGCCGCCGGGATGACAGATATCGGGCTGGATATTAAAGCCGCACGCTTGGAAACCTTTGCTAAAATATCAGGTTTAAGTTCATCAGATCTTACCCGTCGGTTATTACAACAAACCTGGAGCAGTGTTGAGTATCTGCTGGAGCACTACCGGGACAGGATCTTTATTGGCATTGGTATAGTGTATAATAATTCACTCATCACTATCGAGGAAGTCCAGGAAATAGCATCCCGCCTTTTAGCAATCGACCCCTCCGTACAGGTTTGCCTTCTTGATTACAGACCGGAATTCAGGCGTCTGGATCTTAAAAAACCATCACCGGGACAAATGCTTGATGTCTGGAAACTTTTAAAGGGTATGGGCTTGGAATATGTCACCTGTCAAACATCGGCCGGATTCTTTGGACCATAATCCTCCTATCCGTTAATCCTGCGCTTGTCGCTGTTGAAGCTTTTGGTTGATTAAACCCATAATAACCTGTTTTGAAACTGAGTTTTTGGTAACAGATATTATGAGAGGGAGGAATTGTTATGATAAACGGCCTGTCCCCAGCGGAGTTTTTGGAAATTACCAGAAAAAAATATCATGAAATGGTTAAGCAAGCTAAACCAATGATGTGCTGGTTTAGTACAACGGAAGCGTGCAACCTAAGATGTAAATTCTGTTTTGCCGGGTCCCATTTCCCTTTGGAAAATGAGCTTTCCACCACTGAAGCCTTGAAAGTAATAGATAACATCGCTGAAGCCGGGACCGAGGCTATCGTCTTTGGAGGAGGGGAACCCAGCTCAAGGAAGGATTTATTAGAACTGGCAAATTATGCGGTAAATCGTCATGGCATGATGGCATCCCTAAATACTAATGGTCAATTATTAGCTGATAAGCATTATGTACGGGCCTTGGCAAGCGCCGGATTTTCTCAGATTAAAATCAGTGTCGACGGACTAAAGGATAGTCATGATTGGAACCGCGGAAAAGGAACTTTTGAAAAATGTATCCAGGCTTTAAAGAACTGTGTTGAAGAAGAATTCCCGAGTATCTGGCTGATAGCTACTATTTCTAAACTGAATTTCGATGAAATTCGAGAACTCACAAAGCTGGGCGTTGAGTTGGGTGTGGATGTGGGAATGGTACAACTTCTCCCTATCGGAAGAGGGGAGGCTACAAAGAATCTAATGTTATCCAAAGAACAAACCAGGGAATGGCAAAGGATCTTAGTTGAACAAAAGAAAATCTATGGCGCAAGCAGGGTGCTTTTTGAGGATCGTTATCAAATAAGTGAAGATGAAGCTGCTTTGAATATTTCCATAGATCCCGAACGGATTGGGACCTATCTGGATTCACCGGCCGGATGTGTTACCGGTATTTGGCAATATATTATTGGCGCTGACGGTCAGGTATATGTCGGGGATGTCATAGCTCCCGAAATGTCTATCGGTAATTTGAGAGAAAGCAAACTCAGTGATCTATGGTCCAACTCGGAACTGATAAATTTACTGCGAGACAGGGATAAATTAAAAGGCAAGTGTGGCAGGTGCGAGTTGCGATTCGTCTGCGGAGGCTGTAGACGAATGGCCTACGGCCTTACCGGAGACATTATGGCGTCGGATCCGCAATGCTGGTATGAACCACGCCTGGGCAAGGATTAGTTACATGCTCTTTAGCTAGATTGTAGCATTTTTTCCATTTGCTACCATATTTTTTTAAGTTAAGTGATTGACCTTGCTGGATAATGACAGATGACAGAACACAAAAATAAACTCCAATAATTGCCAGCATAATATAGAGCTCAAAAGATCAATATAAGATCATAAGGGTACGTAATGGTTGAGCCAAGATTTATATATGCTCATTAGGGGTGTATATGGGTCGGCCAAAGAGTATATACAGGTGGTAGAACGCTTGTATATAGTCGGAGGGAAGATCTTTTATGGTGGGGAAAAGCTTTTCTGCAGTCCATTTTCGATTGCCTTGAGGTTCCAACTTATCATAATGGATCGAGCTAAGATTTTGCAGGGTGTTGGAATTTTCATACTCAATCATATGTTGGAAAATATATGCATGGGTAAGAAGTCGGTTATATCGAGCCGAAAGGTTTTATATAGCTGGGTAGATATCTTGCAAGGTTGAACGAATCATTAGTATAGGTGGTAACCTGCTTGATTATGGTCGGAAGATCCTAGTTAGGTAATCAACGATCTATATTGGTGTCAGGTAGATCATTGCGTGCTCTTATACATATCCTTAAAGGTCGCTAGTGATAGCGACTTTTTTATTTGGCTCAGAAATCCCCTCACAAGGAGGGGGAGTAGAGAAGAACCTATGGGGCTATCAGCCCTATTTTATTAGTTTGGAGAGTTCCCTGAACAGAGGTGTATCCGCTTGCTTCAATAAATCAAAGAATACTGTTTCTGTATTAGTTACTACTGCTCCCATAGACGACATAAGAGATAACCCGTTCCGGTAATTTTCCTTGGTTCGTGAACACACCGCATCACCCTAATCTGTCTTGGATATCAATTATCAATAAAACTACTTCTTTTCCAATAAGCGTATATTTGTTCAATGTTGACACTCCTCCCTTCTCTTCAATTTTTCACTATCTTTCGAACCATACCTTTGTAAACCACGGGACCACTACGTATAAATACAATCGTTTTGCACGATGCTAGTAGAAAAATATTTCATTTAATAGTATATTACATATAATAGTAATAGCCTATATTCCATTATATTACATTTATTACATTATTTACATACAATTATCGTTTCGGATTCTAACCCATATTAAATTGTGAGGTGCTGTTCAAATGCATAATCCAAATGTTAACCTGCCTAATTTTGCTTTTCGAGGACCTAGTCCGGTATCCATATTCCTGGCTCTTATCATTCTGCTTGCCAGTGGCTTAATTTGGTTTATAACAGGATGGTATGGCTGGATAGCAATTGGTTTTTTCTCAGCAATTTTAGTTGGTTACGGCGTGAAAGTTGCCGATCAGTGGGAGAAAGCTGTCGTTCTCCGTCTCGGTAAGTTTAGCCACTTAGCCGGTCCAGGTTTGTTCTTTGTAATTCCAATAATAGATGCTGTAAGTAACTGGATAGACCACCGTACGATAACTACGACTTTTAAAGCTGAACAAACTTTGACAAAAGATACTGTACCTGTTGACGTCGATGCTGTGTTATTTTGGACAGTTATGGATGCTAAGAAAGCTTCTCTGGAAGTAGCGGATTATAAGGACGCCGTGTTTTGGGCTGCCCAAACGGCTTTAAGGGATGTTATCGGTCGAACAAATTTAGCTGAGATGCTTTCGGACCGGGAAAGAATCGATCGGGAACTAAAAGAGGTAATTGACATGCGAACAGAACCATGGGGTGTTAATGTCAATGCTGTAGAGATTCGGGATGTCGTTTTGCCCACAGGCTTACAAGACGCAATGAGCCGAGAGGCTCAAGCAGAACGCGAACGGCGGGCCAGAATAATCTTGGGAACTGCTGAGACGGAAATTGCTGATAAATTCGCTGAAGCTGCTAAATCTTATGAGAATAATCCTGTTGCTTTGCATCTACGGGCAATGAATATCTTGTATGAGGGAATCAAAGAAAAAGGCGCGATGGTCATTGTCCCTTCTTCCATAGTTGAGACAATGGGTCTAGGGGCAGTGTCTGGTTTAACTAGCCTCGCTTCAACAGTCAGAAATTCCGATGAGTAACGGTTAAAGCCACGAACTTCTTATTGTAACAGGTTTGTGGCCACTTTTTCTCTAAGTTATTTAATCATTTGGTTGATATGTACCTATATCAGGTCCCTGCCCTACAACCGTCTTTTGGTTTTTAGTATTTGCTTCAAGCTTATATATTAACTGTCTGTTTTCTTCTTCCAATGCAATTATTGTTTTAGTTGAGTTTTTGACTTTTGACCTAAGCTTGACCAATCTGACCAGGCTGAGCAACATCACAATAACTGCGCCAAACATTGTTGAAATTAGTATTACTAAAGCTTGTGATACTGCTATTTTTAGGGTGAAAAAATTAACTTCAACAGACCCGGCGTTTTGTAAAGCAAGAACCGTCACAACAACGGCAAACAATAGGGATAATATAAATCTCCAATCCATATTTTAGCCTCCTTCAAATGAATTTCGATCCAAAAACTATAATTACATATATTTTCAACATTACCTTCCATTATCCTGCCTCTTACGCCATAAATTGCACAAAAGGATGACATGAGACGCTTCTCCTGTCATCATTCTTTCATCAATATGGCGATACTAAGTCATTACTTTTTCGGCCGTTTTAAATGACAACCTCCTGTTGCTCAGTAACTTAGAGAGCTGCACTCTGTCCCGCTAAAAATCCAGATGACCATGCCCATTGAAGATTATAACCACCACAACTCCCATCTATATCCATTATCTCACCGGCGAAAAATAAGCCCTTAACCGTTTTAGATTCCATAGTATTTTGATTTATTTCATGAGTGTCGACACCGCCTGCGGTTACTTGTGCACTAGGCCAACTCTTGGTTCCCCTGATCTTAAATCTCCAACCACTCAAAATATCTATGATCCCTTCTCGCTCTTGAGCAGACAGCATACCAACCGGACGTTTAAAATTATTAATACCCGCTTCGGTTAGCACTACAGGTATTAATCTTTTATTTATAAGCCCAACCAGGCTAAAGTCAATCGGCTTGTTTGAACTTATTTGAGAGCGTTTGCAGATTAGTTTACTTAACTCTTCTCTGGACAGCTTATCCATTACATTTATTTTTAAATGCCCTTCTTTACCTTCTTGTAAAAGTTCTCCGGCTTTCCTGCTTATCTGGAGAATAGGCGGACCTGATACTCCATAATTAGCAAAAAGAATATCTCCTCTATCTTTAGCAACTGATTTATTATTATAAACAATCTCGGCAGTCCCTACAAATTTAACTCCCTCAATACGTTTGAAAAACGATCCTTCCAACATCAATTGCACCAGAGCAGGAAAAATATCGGTAATAGTATGCCCCAGGCGGATTACTAAATCATAGCCCCGGCCATCGGACCCGCTGGAAGGCATAGCTTTCCCACCGGCTGCAATGATAACCCTATCCCCCAGATATACTTTCCCGTTTTCCAATTCTATTATAAATTTATTTTTTTTCCTGTGTATATCTTTTACACAAGCATCACAAATAATATTGACTCCCAGTTCATTTAATTCATACAAAAATACATCCAAAATACTGGAAGCCTGATCGGACATGGGAAAGACCTTGCCCAAATCCTCTATTTTATGTTCTATCCCTAATTTCTCAAAAAACCTAATGGTATCGTCTATGGTGAAATATGCTAAGGCACTATAAGCAAATTTGGGGTTGTTCCCATGATAACAAGTTATATCGGCATTTACATTTGTGAAGTTGCAGCGGCCATTTCCTGTAGCCAGTATTTTTTTGCCTACCCGCGGATTCCTCTCCAGGATCGTGACATCAGCACCCAGTCTTCCGGCCGAGATTGCAGCAGTCATTCCGGCTGCTCCTCCCCCAACCACTATTACATCCTTCTTTGTCTTCATATGTACTCCCCAATATCTTTGGTGTTCATTATATTATTCCCAGTTTACTATAAAAAACCAAATTTATCGACTCATATCTTTAGTTGCTGACATTCCGCAAGTTTCCTCGAGCCTTACCGGAGATAACGGGTGATAAATACACTTGGCTGGCTTTAACGTTGGCCAATGAATAGCCGAGTGTTCCTGTAGCCAAGGACAGCAGACTTCTTTCTGTTATTAAAGGTTATGTTTATTTAATCCATCAGTCATTTATGTTTGATAATTAACAGAATTCCACTCACTGTTAAAAGGATACCCAGTACCTTATTTAGTATCTTACCCGAAGAAACACTTTTCGCCAGCACAGACTTTGATGGCTCGTTACATCTTTGACCTGATTTGCAGAGTTTCTGTTTTGTCATGTCCGGCAGGTCTGATTGGGCATTTATTGTTCCAGACCATGACTCCGGCTTGCTTACACAGCACATCACTGTGGGATGCTGCCGCCGATAAGAAGTGCCAAGAACTATAACGTTCGAAGACGGCACCTTGATTTCGCTTTTCAACGAATACCTTCGACTTCCTATCATATTAACTATAATGTACCCATGAATTAG